>JAOQAP010000022.1 GCA_025963465.1 Flavipsychrobacter sp. | reverse complement strand
CGGAAAGCATGTCTGTTTCAGGAAATATCGAATTGAATATTCTTCAGGAGGAATTGAAGAAGATAAAAAAACAAGAGAAGAGATATGGCCTTGCCTATGCTAATGATGCTATTTCGGTAGAGGAATTAAAGCAGTTCCTTTCACCCTTGCGTGACAGGAGAACGGAAGTTACAACCTCTATGGGGCTAGTGAAATCTCAGGCTGAAACAGATAGTGATAAGTTTCCCAAGATTTCTGATATTGAAAAGTTTACATCTTGTGCAAAGAAAACACTCATGAACCTGGACTTTAATGCTAAACGAAATATAGTATTGAAGGTGGTGGATAGAGTAGCTATTACTGGTAACCAATTAGCTGTCTTTGGGCATATCCCAATGGATGATGGTTTTGAATTATGTTCCAATGGTAGGAATGGTGTGAACACAATGCGACAAACCAAAATTGCTGCATCAATTCCTTTCGAGATAAATATCAACCTTAACTGAATTAAACCGTTGCAACAGCACTAATAATGTGCCTTAATTAAGACCTTATTAGGATTGGGAAGCTATTGCAGAAGACCTTCAACAGTATCAAAGTCAAGTGTTCCAGGAAGATCTGGATGATCAGTATTCTCTAGTATGCCACGCTTTTACCGCTCAAGCCGCCGATTCACCATTAAAAACAGCTTGATACTCCAAGCAATTGCATTAATTAATTGCGTTTTTTTGTTTTATACGCTTGTTAGAAAAAGAGCCCGCTTATTAGGTTTTATTAATAAAGGATGAAAATACGATTTACCTTGAGGATTCACCAAAAACAAATCTTTTGTTATGAAAAAGCTCTTCTTATCTGCATTAATAGCGTTGCCAACGCTTGCTGGCTTTACTGCATCAGCACAGCACAAACCCACGCTGACAGTTATTAACAATACTTCTTGCACATTCACTATTTCGGCGAATGCAAACGGGTGTCCCGGAATAGTTTTTAACACGCCATCTAGCTTTCAGGTAGCTGGTGGGACAACAGCTGGTCCTTCTGATGCAACATCCTTCAGCTGGTATGATCCTTCAATAAGCATGAATGTAACGCCGAATCCCTTTACGATCAGCTGGAATAGTATTCTTGTACTTGCACCGCAAAGTGGCGGAATGTACGGTTGTAATGGATCGGGTGCCAGTGGAACAGTCGGAAGTTTAGCATGTGGCTCAATGTCACCAGTATACTCACTGACCGTCGGTTGTCCTCTCTGTACTGGTGGTGGTTCTTCGCCTACAGCAAGTATAACCTATAGTGGTGGTGATGCGACGGTTACCATAAATTAACAGATTCATACTTAAAAAGTAAGGAGCCGCGGGAATGCGGCTCTTTTTTTAAGTTTCGTTAGATACTATAGGGATTAAATCGTCATGAAAATGAAGCTCTAATCTTTTGTGGGTTACGAGGCTGTATCAAAAGTCAATGAAGTCCATTGAGAATTGCATAAACGACTAATGGGGTTTATTAGGGACCCTCAAAGATGAGCCAGTCTAATGAACATGTGATGTTCCCCTCTATAACTCGATATATTGCAAATCCCGTATCGTCCTGTGAACATTTCTAGCTTCTATATCTACAGGCTCTATACAAGTATGCTCTGTATATGGATGGATGCGACATCACACCTATTGGCATTACAAACTTCAGGAATACTAATCAGCGGTTCGGTATAAAAGACAAGGACCGGCTGCAGCACATATATGTCGTCGGAAAATCAGGAACCGGAAAGAGCACATTACTTCAGAATATGGCTATTTCAGACATCAGGCGTGGCAACGGCCTGTGCGTGGTTGATCCTCATGGCGATATTGCAATCGACCTTCTGAATTTCATTCCAAAAGAACGCAGGAAGGACCTCATTTACTTTGACGCAACAAACATAGAGCATCCAATTGCCTTTAATCCGCTTACAGGTATACACCCAAAATACCGTGATCTGGTCGCCTCCGGCTTAGTATCAACATTCAAAAAGATATGGGCGGAGAGTTGGGGACCACGAATGGAGTATATACTGCGTTTTGCACTGCTTTCCCTGTTATCCGTGCCAGATGCCACCTTGCTCGATATACAGCCGCTATTGACCGATATGGGCTTCAGGGAGCGTGCTCTGTCTTATTGTACTGACGAGCATATCCTTGCTTTTTGGCATAATGAATTCGATAAGTTTGCTCCCAGGCTCAGGGCTGAGATCATCTCACCTATACTCAATAAGACCGGCTTGTTTATAACAAGTACAGCGTTACGAAGGATAGTCGGACAACCGGCAAGCAGCTTTCGGCTGCAACAGGTATTAGATCAAGGGAAGATTCTCATAGTAAACCTCTCAAAAGGACAGATTGGCGAGGAAGCGTCATCGCTTCTGGGTGCAATGCTTGTGAACTCCATACAGCTTGCGGCCCTGCATAGGGCTAGTAAGCCGCAGGAGGCCCGTAGGCCATTCTATTTGTACATAGACGAGTGCCATTCCTTCGTTACCTTGGCTTTTGCTAATATCCTGGCTGAAGCACGCAAGTATGGTCTATCATTGTTTTTGGCGCATCAGTACATAGAACAGATGGATGAACGGGTAAGGTCAGCTATATTCGGAAATGTTGGAACAATGATCTCATTCAGAGTCGGTGCGACTGATGCAGAATACCTGACTAAAGAGTTCTACCCTGTCTTCAGCGAAGATGACTTTGTGCATCTGCCACGATACGCTATGTATATAAAGTTGATGATTGATGGAACTGCATCGCAAGCTTTTAGTTCAAAGTCATGCACAAAAAAATAACAAGATTATTTGCGCCTATCCAATGTAGGGCATTGCCATCTTAGGATTACTCCTCCCGCATATTCCTTTTATTCACTCTTTGCAGGATTCAAAGACTTCAACGTCACAAAAATTATCCTCCTGACTATTAGCCTTCTCAGGTACACTTCGAAATGAGGCAAACGGTACAGGTTTTTGTCGCATCCTCGTAATCATATAAGAAGGTATGCCAGAAGACAGGCTTTTAGCAATGCAAAAGCAGCTTCCGGATATTCCGAAAGCTGCTCAGCTGTGTTATTTCGGCATCTTCTTAAAATAGCTACTCTTTAATGATCTTCACTGTTTGAGAATGCCTATTGTCTGCATATTTTACAATATATATACCACTATGTAAATTACTTAGTTCAACACTTGTAGCATTGTCCAAAAGCGAGACATTTTTTATTATACGGCCATCTACTTCCATTATCTGAAGTGTAGCACTACTCAATTCTCCTCCATTTACCTCTACGGTCAAAGAATTGGCTACAGGATTAGGATATGTCCTGAGGAAAAAATCATCGCTGTTTACCATATTAATTCCTGTTGATACTGATGTGGAGAAGGACTTAGCCGCAGACCATGGAGAATAGGTACTTGATCCGCATTTCGTCCGCGTATGCACATAATAAGGCGTTGATGCGGTCAATCCTGTTGCATTTACCGTATTTGTTGTTGCTGCCGTACCTGCACCTGCGGGGTCGGTCATTGTTGTGTTTACAACATATTCGTAGCCCATCGCCCCGGTAACTGCCGGCCAGGTGACACTGACATTATGCGGACCAGCGGTAGTCGTCATGCTTGCAGGTGCCGCACAGGTTACACATGCCGGCGTTGCTATAGTGCCGAGTGTACTCCATGCAGAGTATCCGCTCATACACATAACTCTTACGTGGGCATAATATGTTTTGGATGCGGTGAGGCCTGTTACTGTTGCTGTGTCAGTCATCAACATTGTTCCAGCCCCTATAGGATCTGTCATAGAGTTATCGAGTACATACTCATAGAACATAACCCCCGACACTGCCGGCCATGAAAATACTGCGGTGCTGCACGTTACCGCGCCTGGCGTCATCGTCGTGCCCATAGTACATGCGGCATTTGCTTTTGTGGCGATGCTTGCCATCACAGCAAGGAATACCGCGATCTTTGCTAAATAGAATTGCTTTTTCATAAAACATTTTTTTATTGGTGAATACTAAAAGTAGAAGGTATTTTTAGGGTGGATAAGTGTGTTTTGACTAACCTGTATTAATAATTGAGCAACGCTTCGATTTACTGTTGTTTTCATTAACAGTAAAAAAACGTATGTTGGTCATTAATTTCCGGCTGTTGGTCATGATTTAATTACCGATGATTTTTTTTGAAAGACATTTGTTAATCAAAGTGGTTATTAATGCAACTAAAAGTTATTTTTTCTAAAATGACGGGGCGTGTGACCAGGAACATAGTTTTCTGGTTGCTGATGGCGTTATACATGAACAATGGCAGAAGTTTTTTACACCCCTATTTTTTTGCTGTACTTTTTACTATGCTCGTATCTTACGGTATCCCAGGTTACCTGCATAACCTCTGGCTTATACCACGTTTTCTCGTTAAGCGCAAAACGATACAATACGTGTTGCTATTCCTGTTGCTGCTGACGTCTACAACAGTGTTGTCCTTTTACCTCACACATTTTGTGAATAGCCGTCTTGTAGGGCTTAATTACATGGGCGCTCTAAAAGATGTAACTATGCCCTATCATGCGTTTCCAGGCCTGCTTATGTTTGCGCTGCTGGCTTTCGGAAAATTTATGGCTGATGCTGTGAAAAATCAGCACAGACTTGATAACATGGAAATGGAGCAATTACAAAGTGAGTTAAGCAGCCTTCGATCACAGATCAATCCTCATTTCCTTTTCAATGCCCTGAATACTATTTATGGAATGGCCCGCAGAACTGATGAAGATACAGCAGATGCCATACTAAAGCTATCAGACATTTTAAGGCACGGCTTATATGAATGCGAAGACACAGAGATTTATATAGAAAAGGAGATCATGTTCGTAAAGCAGTACGTTGAATTTGCACAGCTCAGATTGTATGACAAGGATAAAATAAAACTTACTATCGATGCCGCAACTACTCATCAAAAAATAGCACCGCTTTTACTGATCCCATTTATAGAGAATGCTATAAAACATGGGCTTGGAAGAGACTCAGGAAATTCCTGGGTTAAAGTTGCTCTTTCGCTTCACGACAATAACCTGCTATTTGTGTGTGTTAACAGTAATTTCAGCCGATATCATACTAATGAATCGTTGTCCGTTAACAGCGGCATAGGGCTCAAAAATGTAAAACGCAGATTAGATCTTTTATATGCCGACAAACATACGCTTGATATTCAGGATGGCATAACAAGTTTTTCAGTAACCCTAAACTTACAACTGACATGAACCTTAATTGCGTAATTACCGATGACGAACCAATTGCATTAGAAATACTTGAAGACTATATAAGGCTTGTGCCCGGACTAAACCTTGTAGCAAAATGCCGCAATGCAATGGAAACATTAACTGTATTGCGACAAAATGAAGTAGATGTTTTATTCATCGACATTCAAATGCCTGAAATTTCAGGGCTTGACTTTATCCGCTCGCTTACAAAAAGGCCAGCTGTTGTCTTTACAACGGCCTTCCCAAACTATGCTATAGATGGGTTTGAAGTGGATGCTGTTGATTACCTGTTAAAGCCTATATCGATCGAACGTTTTCTACGGGCTATTGATAAGGTGTTTGGAAGAACTGCCCAGAATGAATCAGAGCAGAAACAACTGCCGGATAAAAAATTCTTTTTTATAAAATCAAATACCGATCTGGTAAAAATAGAATACGAAACAATTTTATATATAGAAGGCCTGGAGAATTACGTCAAGATACATTGTGAAACAAAAACCATCATTTCCTTCAGTACAATGAAAAACATGGAAGATATATTAACACCCCACCGCTTCTTGCGAATACACCGCTCATTCCTGATCAATCTGAATAAGGTAAGCTCTGTTCAGAACAATAGTTTTAGGATTGACACTACCGATCTAATAATTGGTAAGAGTTATCGCAAAACAGTGTCTGAAGTATTGAAAACTTTCTATTCCATATAATACTAATTAGGAGAAGATTTTAAAGCACTATCGAATTTCACAGTTTCTATAAAAGGCAAACAATATAAATGAAAATCCACCAATCTATCTATTGGTGGGTGAAGGGTTCTGCAATCGGCCATCTTATTACCGTCGTTTGATCTCGATCTTGCCTTTTGCCTCCTGAAATTATATTTGTCCACCTACCGTTAGCATCCGGTTTCCTGCAGGCACTCTAATAATAGTGCAATCTCTCCGGCGAAATGCAGACTTATGAAGCAGTGTTGAAAAGCTTTCTGTCCCTGCATTTGCCTATGCAATGAGTTCCTTAGCATCTCAGATTCTTTCCCAACTACGGGCAGCTAACAATAGGCCATGCTAAAGCATGGGTGGATGAGGCGCAGGGGGTAGAACAACCATCGTAACCAATGTAGAACAGACGAGTAGGTGCGGCTTAAGAAAATGGCATGGTTCTTGCAGAACTTTGTTAAACACATAAATTCTATGAAAACTCTCGGAATTATTTTCTTATCACTTCTCTTTATTGCCTGCCAGTTAAAAAAAGCTCAGTCACAAACCATCAGTACCTATGCAGGCGTTGGCACGGCATCTTACTCAGGGGATGTGGTCCTGCGACAGCAGCGGAGCTTTCAAATCCACAGGGCATAGCTGCCGACGGAAGCGGTAATGTATACCTTTCTGACTATTTAAATAATCGCATCAGAAAGATAGATGCGGCCGGAATCATTAGCACGATCTGCGGAGTTGGAACTGCCAGCTATAGTGGAGACGGAGGCCCCGCCACTGCTGCTGAAATCAGCTCCCCAATGAATATAGCGGTAGACGGCAAGGGAAGTATTTTTATTTCCGATTTTGCAAACGCCCGTATCAGGAAAATAGATCCGTCAGGAATTATCAGCACAATAGCCGGTAACGGCACGAGCGGGTACAGTGGAGATAGCGGACCGGCTACGTCAGCAAAAATATATGGCGCTACCGGTATTGTTGTTGATAACGCAGGGAATGTTTTTTTCGCAGACCAGGGCAACAACCGTATCAGGAAAATATCTGCGTCAGGGGTGATCACCACTTTCGCAGGGATTGGTACTGCAGGCCATACAGGTGATGGCGGCATGGCCACGTCTGCAGAACTCAATATTCCCTGGGGCCTGGTATTTGATAAAGCCGGCAATATGTATATATCAGAGATAGGCAATCACTATATACGCAAAGTTAGTCCGGCGGGTGTGATCAGTACATTCGCAGGTATTGGCACAGCAGGTTATTCAGGGGACGGGGGGCCAGCAACAGCAGCAGAATTTAATAATCCAAACGGATTATCTGTTGATGGTGACGGTAATCTATATATAGCAGATCTTTTTAACGAAGTTGTTCGCAAAATAGATGCAGGCGGCACGATCAATACCGTAGCAGGTGCAGGGACCATGGGCTTCAGCGGCGACGGGGGGCCAGCAACAGCAGCAGAATTTGCTCTTCCGAGAGACCTTACAACGGATGGATTGGGGAACCTGTATGTTACCGACGGAAATAACAGCAGAGTACGGCTTATATCCTGTTTGACACTTCCGTTTGCCGGTGGCATAAGCGGTAACAGCGCTCTATGTATCGGGGCAACAACACTGCTGTCAGATCATATCAGTGGTGGGGTGTGGAGCAGCAGTACTACTGCTATTGCTACGATCAGCAGTGCAGGATCAGTAACTGCAGTGCTGCCCGGCACTACAACGATCTCCTACACCCTGACCATCGCGTGCGGCGCTGACACAGTAACAAAAATGCTCACGGTAAATCCGCTACCCAAAGCTGGAACCATAACCGGAAAAGACAGTGTATGCCCGATGCAAACTATTACGCTATCGAATGCCACAACAGGTGGTGTGTGGAGCAGCACCAAACCTATTGTTACGACAGTGAGTGCAGGTGTAGTAATGGGACTAACGAGTGGAAAAGATACCATAAGATACATAATTACCAATACATGCGGTTCTGACACGGCTGCATTTCCGATCGTGGTACGATCAGCATCCTTGTGCAATACAGGTCTGGAACAAACAGGAGAAAATATATCGGCCTTAACTGTTTATCCTAATCCGGGTTCAGGATTATTTACTGTGAAGTACGATCTTACTACAAATGAACCTGTACGAATTGAGGTGACAAATATAATGGGCTATAAAATAAAAGAAATCAATGCGATTACAAACCAAGCTTTGGTCCGCACCCTTGATCTTCCGAAAGGGATATATTTTCTAACAGCTTACACGTCGCGATCAAGGGAATGCATCAAGTTAATAGTCGAATAATATAGCCAGCAAGTGCTACCAGATACGGTAGCACTTGTTAGGTGTGTACCCAGGGAGGAACGAGCATTGTCTTATTGTGCAGATGAGCATGTCCTTGCCTTTTGGCATAACGAATTCGATAAGTTTGCTCCCAGGCTCAGGGCTGAGATCATTTCACCGATTCTCAATAAGACCGGGTTGTTCATAACAAGGACAGCACTGCGAAGAATAGTAGGTCAACCGACAAGCAGTTTTCGCCTGCAACAGGTATTAGATCAAGGAAAGATTCTCATAGTGAACCTCTCGAAGGGACAGATCGGCGAAGAAACATCGTCGCTCCTGGGCGCAATGCTCGTAAACTCCGTACAGCTTGCGGCGTTGCGTAGGGCTAGTAAGCCACAGGAGGCCCGTAGGCCGTTCTATTTGTACATAGACGAGTGCCATAGCTTCGTTACGCTCTCGTTTGCCAACATCCTCGCAGAAGAACGCAAATATGGTCTGTCATTGTTTTTGGCACATCAGTATATTGAACAAATGGATGAACGGGTAAGGGCTGCTATATTCGGAAATGTTGGAACAATAATCTCATTCAGAGTCGGTGCAACGGATGCAGAATACTTGGCTAAAGAATTCTACCCTATCTTCAGTGAAGATGACTTAGCGCATCTGCCGAAATGTGAGATGTATATAAAGTTGATGATTGATGGAACTGCATCGCAGGCTTTCAGTGCAATATCCGACACAAAACCTATGTAGATATTATTGGGTAAAAAAAACAAAACCCATCAATATTATTCTATTGATGGGTAATAGGTCTTTAAGATTTTTTTGATTACCGTCTTTTGATTTCAATCTTATCCTTCTGTCGTCTGAAATTGTATTTGTCGAGAAAGATTTGGAGGTACTCGTCAACGCGGAGCGACTTAGATTCTGCAAGCAGGAATTCCGGATACAGCGATAGCTTCATGATCATATGCTCATGGTCATAGTCCTTAGTCTTTAACAGGGTAAGCACCGCCTCGATAAAGTTTCTGGACTTCCAGCCTTTGGGATGGAATTGCTTGAGCTCAGATATCTTCTTTACCTTAACCCATGCGTCTGTGATTTGCTGGTCGTCTATCTGAGACTGTCCAAGCCTGAACGTATCCGTAGTAGCGTTTCCGCCACTTCTGCGGCCCATGATAAGAATCTGGCACACTGAGACATCAAACTCGTTGGCATCGAAGAATTCCTTGAAGCGGACATAATTCGGATTGCCTGCTTTGGCGTGAGTTTCCATGAAGTCCTCGATGGTCCAGTTGCGTGAGTTCACATTGAGAATGGTGACCTCTCTGATGCCCCACCCAGGCATTACCATGAAGTATACAGGCAATGAGCTGCGCTTTGCAGCCTCAAACCTATGCTGTCCGTCTATGATCTCTAATTTCTCGTTGACGTACAAAATGGTAAACAGGTATCCATCGTTAACGAAAGATTCCATGAGCGCCTGAACATGCGCCTCATTGACAAGCCTGTTTTCTGCCAAAGAGCTGAAAGGGACATAATTTTTCGTTTCATAGACACTGAACGCGCCTCGTGCAAGTGCGGTACATTGTGTTGCAAGAAAGCTATCAAGGGTCTGGCCTCCTGATAGGCTACGTTGGAGCATGTCATCTGTCAACTCGTTAATGCCCTGAATGCTGATGATTGTTTCAGCCGTGTTGTTGTTTACCTCCATGATTTAGTTTTTAAGTTGTGATTTTGCCAGATAGCTTATCATCCCGACCTAAAAGAAATCTAAAAAATAAATGGCAATGATTTTTTACACTTTCGTCAAATAAGAGTTACTTGACCATATGTTCGATAGCAGTCCATATAGCCTTTCCCGAAAGTAAAAGGAGACTAGAAGGGAATGAAGAATCCGGCTCTAAATATTGTACTAAGTCATCTGTATAGAACTATTCAAATCCAAATTGGATTCTGCGTAGTTATATTATTTGTAAATAATACTGTATGTTTAGTCTATTTATCGCCCAATCTCTGTATTGCCATGAAGGATACTATTAATGCTCGACTGGAAGCATCTCGTAAAGAATTGTTGGATTTAGGATTACGAAATCCACTACTTAACTACAAAATCCCTAAACCTCGTGGCTTGCATATAGTGCAGGAACAATCCGTAGCTATATTCGATATTCTGGTAAAACATGGGAAGGCAATGACTTTTTTGGCACGGCCGGGGATGGATGAAAACGCAGTCACCACCCTACCGGAACTAACCCAGCCGGAATTGGAAGAATCGTACCACGACACAAAACTGCAAACTAATGAAACTGAGCAGACTCTTCAGACAAAGCTTTTAAACACATATTATTTTGCAAAGGGCAGCATCGAGGAGCAAGGAGTTAATATACTCTACCTGACCCTTGGTATGCTGTTCTGGATGGAAAGTGGCAATACTGAAGATCTGCGAATGGCTCCATTAATATTGATACCGGTTTCCTTGGAACGTTCCAGCGCTCAGGAACGATTTCGCGTACGTTATACAGGAAGCGATATCGGAGTAAACCTTTCGTTGCAAGCTAAAATGCTAGCGGATTTTAATATTGTCTTCCCTAACCTGCCAGAGATAGAAGACTTAAGTATCTCACAGTACATAAATGACATTGCAAGCAAAATACAAAAGCAAGCTGGTTGGAAAATAGATATCGACAACATTGAACTTGGATTTTTTTCTTTCGGAAAATTCATGATCTACCATGATCTGGATAGCCAGAAGTGGCCTGAGGACAGTCAGCCTGCGGATCATCCTTTGTTACAATCCTTGTTAGATCAAGGTTTCCTTGAAGCGCAACCTACGGCAACAGAAGAACATCATTTAGACCATGAGACAATTGCTCACGAGCTATTCCAAGTCGTAGATGCCGACAGTTCTCAGGTGCTTGCCATGCTTGCAGTACATGAAGGGCGCAATATGGTAATACAGGGCCCTCCCGGTACAGGAAAATCGCAAACGATTACCAATATCATAGCCAATGCCATCGGGCATGGAAAGAAGGTGCTATTTGTAGCCGAAAAAATGGCTGCATTGGAAGTTGTAAAACGAAGACTTGACAGCGTCAATCTCGGCGAAGCTTGTTTAGAACTCCATAGCCACAAGGCAAATAAAAAAGAATTTCATGAAGAACTAAAGCGCGTTCTGGAACTTGGCAAGCCAACCTTAGCCCATTTAGAACAGGAGGTATTGCTTTTGGATGATAACAAAAATGAATTGAATGCCTATTGTGATGCAATAAACGAGTCCATAAAGAAAAGTGGCATTTCCGCCCAAAAGGTGATTGGATTTTTATTGCAGATCGCAGGTCAGAATGTTCAGGATCATTTAAAAAATATTCCTGTGCCAGATATTGCTGGTTGGGATAAAGAAAAGATGAATCGGGCGGAGGCTATGACGGAGCGAATACAAGCACGACTTAAAGATATCGGCGTACCCTCTGCACTTGCTTTCTGGGGCAGCAGCCTTACGGTTCTGTTGCCACATGAGCAGGAAGCTTTACGAAACTTGTTGAAAGACGAAGGAAAGTCTATTGAAGAAGTATTTTCAATTGTTAGCGAGACGGCAACGAGTGTGGGCATACTAGCACCTGCAACCCTCGACGAAACTCTACACTTGCTTAATTGGCTAAAACTTGCAGCAAACAGCCCTGATCTCTCTGGTATCGACTTGCAAAATAATTCTTGGCTTTTGCGTAAAGAAGACATAAAAGAACTATTGGAAAATGGGCCGGCACTGGCAGGCATTCGAGAAAAATATCAAGATATACTAACTCCTGAAGCGTGGCAACAGGATGGCCCTGCTGAAATTAGGCGAAATATTGATGCGCATGGAAGCAAATGGTATCGGTTCTTAATAGGTGCGTACAAGACAAGTAATAAGATACTGACAGGTCTATGCAAGGGTCCTTTGCCGTCTGACTTCTCTACTAAGATACAGTATGTCGATGCTATCTTAGAGGCTAAACAGCTTGAAATGCGTTTTAAAGAGCACGAATCGTTAGCGTCTCAACTCTTTGGATCTCAATGGGAAAAATTGAAATCTGATTGGAATACGCTAATTACTGTAAACACTTATCTCCAGCAAATACATGGGCAGATACGAGAAGGAAGTATTCCGAAAGTAGTGTTATCATATCTTTCCAAACATAATCTTCCGGCAGACACTAAGAAGATTATTGAAACAATCAATGATCGCATACAACAGCAGGAATCTTTAATGCAACAAGTATTAGAAAAACTGCAGATTGACCAAACTGTCAGATTTCAGACTAAGCTTGAACAGCAGCCATTCAAGGAACAAATGTTGCATATCCAGACAATGATCGACCGCTTTCCAGAAATCCATCAAGCGATTGCCTGGAATACACTCAAAGAGACCGCCGTCAAAGATAACATGGAGTTTTTGATGGATGTTTCAACTGATTGGCAGCATGCAGGTACATTATTAAAGACTTCATTGCAGAAAACGTGGTATGAATATCTTATTGAGCAGGCACTTATTACTCATCCTGCATTGCGCAAATTTGAAAGGACAAGCCATGAAGCAGTCTTAGCGAAGTTTAAGAGCCTGGACTTGTTACAACAACAATACAACCGCGCAAAAATTGCTTTGAAGCATTGGCATGGGATACCTCGACAGGAAGCAGGAGGTCAGGTGAACATTCTAAAAAATGAATTCAATAAAAAATCCCGTCACATGCCAATTCGCAAATTGATGCAGGAGGCAGGAATGGCTATTCAAGCAATTAAGCCAGTTTTGATGATGAGCCCTCTCTCAATCGCCAATTTCATACCACCTGGAAGTATAGAATTTGACCTTATAATCTTTGACGAAGCAAGTCAGGTACGACCGGTAGAAGCCATAGGCGCAATATTAAGAGGAAAGCAACTTGTAGTGGTAGGAGACACAAAGCAATTGCCGCCCACTAGCTTCTTTGACAAGATGAACACGGATACTGATGATGAAGAAAATGTCACCGCGGATATCCAGAGTATTCTTGGCCTGTGTGACGGACAGGGAGCTCCACAGAGAATGTTGAGATGGCATTACCGTAGTCGTCATGAATCGTTGATTAGCCTTTCTAATCACGAGTTTTATGAAAACAGGTTGGTGATTTTTCCAAGTCCCGGTTCTAAGTCAAGGATGGGACTTGTATATCATCATCTTGAGCACACTGTATATGATCGTGGGAAAACGCGCACTAACCCAAAAGAGGCCGAAACCGTAGCAAACGCTGTTGTTGAACATGCTATGACGAACCCCAAAAACAGTCTTGGTGTCGTGGCATTTAGCACAGCTCAAATGCAAGCTATTCAAAACGCTTTGGAAATAAAACGCCGCCAACATCCGGAAATTGAGAGCTTTTTTAGATGTCACACTCATGAGCCATTCTTCGTGAAAAATCTTGAAAATGTTCAGGGCGATGAACGAGATGTTATTTATATCAGTATTGGCTACGGTCGAACTGAAGACGGCAAAGTACCTATGAGTTTTGGACCATTGAATAACGAAGGTGGCGAAAGAAGACTAAACGTTTTAATCACGCGCGCGAAACTGCGGTGTGAGGTATTTACCAACATTACATCGGAAGACATTAAATCCACTGCGACAAGTAAGTTTGGCCTCAGAGCGTTGAAGAGCTTCCTGTATTTTGCGCAATATGGAAAATTCAATGTAGAAGAAGGCTCTTTAATTCCTATTAAAAGGCCATTTGAAGATGTCATAGCAGAGACACTCACAAGTCATGGATTCAGTTTAAGAAAACAAGTGGGATCATCTGGATTTTATATTGATTTGGCAATCGTAGATACCGAAAGTCCAGGGCGATATATCTTAGGTATTGAATGTGATGGTGATGCATATATTTCTGCGAGATCCGCGAGAGACAGAGATCGGCTGCGTTGGCAAGTATTGGAAGGGATTGGCTGGAACATGTACCGGATATGGAGTATCGATTGGTACCGTAATCCCGAAAAGGAACTAAAATTGCTTATCGGCGCTATCGAAAAAGCCAAAGAACGAGTTGTCTTATACGACGTAGAAGTTGAAGAAACACAGAAGGAACTAAACAACCTCCTAAGGGAACACACAGTTGATATTGAAGTGCTGCTGCCAGTATATCAGTTTGCCACTCTACCTTCTGAGGTAGCCTTGCAAGAGCTACCACTCCATAGTCCGGGCAAATTAAGTATTTGGATAGAAGATATTGTAAGGGTAGAAGGCCCCGTGCATTTTGATGAAGTCGCGCGGAGGATGATAGAGGCCGCTGGAGTGACCAAAGTCGGGTCACGAATAAAGCAAATGTTACTGCAGGCAAGTAGTTATGCTGTACAGGCAAATCGTATCGAACAGCGAGGAGACTTTCTCTGGCACACTACAATGGAAACTCCTGTTATCAGGGACCGAAGCAATCTTCCTGCAACTTCTAAAAAAATTCAGTATATCTCACCTGAAGAATTAAGTTTAGGTGTAAAAAAGATTGTTGAGAGTGCTATTGCAATAGAATGCGAAGCCGCTATTCCACTAGTTGCGCGCCTGTTTGGATTTAGTCGCGCGACCGAAGAAATGCGTAAGCATATTCTTAATGTCATCCATTCAAGCGTTGAACAAGAAATAATCGTAATTGATGGTTCACTATTAAAAGGAATTTCGCAGTCAAAAAACTAATTGGAATCAAATCCGGATTCTAAATTATTATTTTCCAATTACAGCATCTAACGCATCATCTGCGTCTTTATGAATGAAATTTGCTTGATAACCGATGGTTGTAGTTAAATGCGTATGCCTGTATAGCTTTTGCAGCATTTGTATTGAAATCTTTTCTCCTGAAATATTGCCGAAAGAATGCCTCGGAATATGCATGGTTAGTGGTTTAGTAATTGAGCATGCCTTTTTCACATCTTTCAAGCTTTTATTAATTGCCGCTACTTTAGTTTTGATGCGCATCTGCACAAAATACTGATCATC
Organism: Flavipsychrobacter sp.; assembly: GCA_025963465.1. GTDB lineage: Bacteria > Bacteroidota > Bacteroidia > Chitinophagales > Chitinophagaceae > Nemorincola. Next base: position 928 of record JAOQAP010000022.1, on the reverse strand, counting down.
CAAATTGGTGAGAGATTTCAGTTCCGGGAAAACTAAATCAGTATCATCTTTATCACCCCTATATTGATCTATGATAGCAAGCGCCTTGGCGGGTATTTTCAAACTGTCAACTTTGCCATTTTTACCCATTGCGTAATACAGACGACCATCCTGCATTTCTGACCATGTTAAGCGGAATACATCGGAAACCCGCATCCCGGCAAAATAGAACGAGAACAGCCAAACATTGCGGGCATGGTTCTGCCGCGCATCCGACAGATCTTTATCTTCTAAGGCTTTGATTTCTTCCGGCACCAATCCGATCTTGATGGAGTCCGGGAATTTTATCTGTATGCCATCGGCTCCGAACGGATAATATTTGGAATCGATAAGGCGACCTTTCTTTGCTTGATTATATATACTGCGGATAACGACCAGATGATTGATAATTGTACGGTCATTTATCTTTCTTGTTCCTTTCAGATAAGCTTTGTATTTATTCAGCAAGGGAGGGGTTATGTCTTTCAGTGCTATATCAGCTCCACTCAAAAATTCAGTGAAACGATTTACGCGCGGCTCTTCCGCAGATATTCGATTATATTTCCTGGCAGTCTTTAAGTTGTCTAAATATATCTTAGCTTGGGCTTTGAAGGTTACGGCCGCATTTCCTTTCAGGCTTTTTTTGATGGCGACACTTGTCGTATCATTTTTATCAACCTGTAGATCAATAGACTTGTCATTATATTCGGCCATCTTGTGCAGAATAAGCTTATTTATTCTGCCGGAGTTTGGGTGTGACTTTTTAACTTTATGCTCTTCTGCATCCCATTGGTCTTTCTTTATGTATTGACCGATGTAGATGTACGAAGGCTTACGATCTTTGATGATGCGTATCGCGATAGGGAACAGACCTTCTTTATTTGCTTTGCTCCACAGAAGTACCTTAATG
>JAOQAP010000243.1 GCA_025963465.1 Flavipsychrobacter sp. | reverse complement strand
GCAGCAGATGTGTGAATGCACTTTTATCACTTTGAAGTTCCAGGTGTTTGATTACAGGTTCCAGCTTTACCATTATCAATATGGCAACTATCGCAGCCAGTGCTGCCACCATCACAAATGGTGATGGCCAGCCCCAGATATTAGCAATATACAGGCTTATAGGCAGTCCCAAGACCTGGCTGGCACCAAAGCCTAATTGTATAAAACCCATTACGCGTCCGCGATGGTGTATGTCAAAGATGTCTGTAATTATAGCCATAGATATGGAACCTATTACACCGCCAAATAACCCGGTGATAATACGGGCTGCTATTAGCAATGGATAGCTGGTAGCCATGCTGCAGAATACTGTTCCTAATATAAAGCCTATATAAAAGAAGAGCAGTAGCTTCTTGCGGTCAAAACGATCGGCAAAACCGGCCGTGAGTAATCCTGATATACCTGCGCTGAATGCATAAGCAGATACGGCAAGCCCGAACTGAGATGTCTTCATGTCCAGTGATTTCATCAGCATATCACCCAGCGGCGACATGACCATGAAGTCCAGTATAACAGTAAACTGTGTTATAGCAAGAATAAAAATTACAAACTTCTGGTAAGGTGTGAATGGTACTACGGTCGTGTCTTTTTTCATTGATTTTATTTAAAAAAGTGTTTTAAGGAATTAGCGATCAGCACAGGCTCTTCTTCCGGTGCCATATGATCCTGCCATGAGTAAAGTAACCGCTCTTATTTTTTTATATTCTCCATAAGTATTGTTCAGCGGTTTCATGGCATCAAAGTCAGTAATTATTGTTGGCAATGTTTCCGCCATTCGTTCATTCCATCCTTTTTCCTGTTTTGCCAGCTTTAGCACGTTTACGATCATTACCAGCAGCCACACCGGCAACTTAGCAGCTTCGTGCATTTGCAGCCCTTTCATCATAAGCACCATAGCACGACCATACTTCTTTTTGTTGATTGCTTTGTTAAATTCAGGAATGAAGTCTGTGGGCACTGAATTGTTGACAGGCACAGGCGCTTCGTATATGGCCATCTGTGGTATAGGGTAGCGTTTTGCGGTTTCTAGCGCTATTATGCCGCCCATACTGTGGCCAAAAACGTGATCTGATCCTGTTGCTTCTATCAGTGCAATAAGATCTTCGCATTCCTTTCCTATGCAATGATCTGCCGTTATCTTTCCGCTTGCACCCCGTCCTCTTCGGTCATAGGTGTATACGGTATACTTATCTGTAAGTGCGTTTGCCAGTTTTTCATAATCACTGCCCATGCGTCCGCCGCCATGCACTATTATAAGTCCTTCACCGCTACCTGCTTTCTTATAGCTTATCGTGGTGCCGTCTTTTGAGATAATATGTTTGGTTTCGGTCATGGTGCTGATATTATGGTTTTAGGGCCTTTATTACCAGGTCAAAAGTTTGCCAGAGTATTTTATCATTGAGGGTAAATGGCTTTCCGCCTAAGCTTGTGCCGGTGCTGTTAAAGCGCAGCAGGGAATACAACGGAGCAAATGCTACAGACCAGTAAACCTCCACGGGCAGTTTCATCAATTCCCCTCGTTCTATCGCATTCTTTGTGAACTTCCCCATGATCTCCTTAAAGTCTCCGGTTATACTGCCCATTACTTTGTCATGATAAGTGGAGCTGCGCAATTGCTCGAAGAAGGACATGGATAGAGGATGCTCCATCATGAATTTTGCACGGTTTTTCCATTGCAGGCGCAGTCCGTCTGCAAATGGCAATTCCGGGTCAAAGTCCTTGAGTGTTATACTATGCATACGTTTTCCTTCTTCCATAGCTATCTGTATGATCAGGTCATCTTTATCCTTATAATAGATGTACAATGTAGCTACAGAGATATCACACGCCTTAGCCAGCTTATTCATACTGAAACCTTCAATACCACCTGCCGCAAATAGCCCTATCGCTTTTTGCTTTACCAGTTCCACCTTATTTGTGTCTCTTATCCTCATGATCGCATTGCAAAGATAAGTGAATGATTGTTCATTTATTTATCTTTTCTCAAATTTTTCTTCATTTATTTATAAATCAGGCGCAACGGCCCGATATTTTTGGTTATAGATTAGATTTGTATAGATTTTTAAAACAAGGCTATGATAAATGAAAACATTGATCGCGCTGCTTTATTCAGCGATAGTCGCAGAGGATTTCTCACCAAAGGTGCAATCGCCGTTTCAGGCATCGTATTAACTGGCATCATTAGTTCCTGCGCGTCGCAAAAGGGTGGGGATGAGGATGTTACTACTAATGAAGACCTTATGCGGGAGCATGGCGTCCTTAAGCGGATTTTGCTCATCTATGGTGAAGCGTCTTCCCGCCTTACGGCCGGCAAAGATATTAACCCGGCACTGGTTGGCCAGTCAGCAAATCTCATCAAAACGTTTATTGAGGAGTACCACGAAAAGTTGGAAGAAGACCACCTTTTTCCCCGTTTTGAGAAAGCAGGACAACTTACAGATCTGACAAAAGTACTAAGGTTGCAGCACCAGAAAGGTAGATTGCTGACTCAGCGCATCATAGCAAATGCTCAAAAGACCAACCCTACAGCTGACGAAAAGCAACTCATGGTTCAGGACATGCAGGCATTTATGCGTATGTATAGCCCGCATGAGGCAAGGGAAGATACGATACTGTTCCCTGCACTGCATAAGCTGATCTCCAAACATGAATACGATGCCCTTGGGGAAGACTTTGAGCGGAAAGAAAAAGAACAGTTTGGTGGAGACGGTTTTGATATGGCTGTGGATAAAGTAACTGAAATAGAAAAGGCAATGAATATTTATGACCTGAATTTATTCACACCCGACATTTAATTGTCTGAATGCTATGTGATACATTTGCTACATTATTTCATGAGTACTCCCCCAAAGAATAAATGAATCGTAAGGTTGTAATAATTGCCATAACCGTTATAGCTATCGCAATAGCCTGCACTATTGGGTATTATAGTTATAAAAAAATGCAGATCAGGAAGGCAAGTATTACCGGCTATATACAGTCAAAGGAAATGGATGAGATATCTGGAATAGCAGCATCCGGTATTTTCCGGGATGTTTATTATGTTCACAACGACCAAGGTGATACAAGTCGGTTTTTTGCTATATCGCACGAAGGCCGATTGTATACCACTTTTTATTACACACGGGATACAGGCATACCGAACTGGCAGATGGATTGCGAAGATATAGCAGTTGGGCCGGGACCTGCGCCGGGTAAGAGCTACGTATATGTGGGTGACGTAGGAGACAACGGCTGTGAACGTGATTATGTCACCATTTATCGGTTTGAAGAGGATAGTTTATGGTTAAAGGATACTATTAGAAACGCTGTAGCAGTTCAATTGCATTTGAAATATCCTGATTGGCCCAGGGATGCTGAAGCTTTGATGATAGATCCGGTAGAACAGTTGTTATATATCATTAATA
>JAOQAP010000200.1 GCA_025963465.1 Flavipsychrobacter sp. | reverse complement strand
ACTGATCTTTATTGAGCAAGGTCTTCACAGGCAGCGTATTTAGAATCAAAAATAAACATACTGCACCTATTTTACGAATTAGTAAGGGAAAAATGTTTTTTTACTAACCTGTGGCGTATTATAAAGTCCTACTTTTGTAGCCCCGAAACGAGGAGTCAGTAATAATTACCCCCTTCCATGCAGCAGATCAACGATTTTTTTGACGCTTATGCCCGTGCGCTGGAGCGCTATGATACCAAGGGTATGTCATTCCTTTATAATATACCATGCACTATGCTGTCTGACGATAGTACAGCGCTTTTTAATGACGCAGGCAAACTTGAGGGCTTTTTTAACCAGGGGATTACCTTTTACAAACAGTTCGGTATTACCAACGTACGCCCGGAGATATGGAACAAAAGGCTCCTTACGGACAGAATAATAAATGTAAAGGTGAATTGGCAGTATTTTGACAGCCTTAAACAGCCAATTTACAATTGTGACTATCATTATACCCTGAAGCTGGATAAAAAAGACCAGTGGAAGATCATACTTTCGGTATCAGTAAATGAGAAAGAGCGTATGGAAGCATGGCGTAATACGAGCGGACAGTAATTTAATTAAAGATTGGTTTATAAATAGCACAAATGGCAGGTATTGCAGTATATAAACGGGTATTGAACGTGGCGTATGGCTTCTACATGTTGTTAGGGCTTGCGTGGGTGGTAATGAGTGCGATATTTGGCCATACATTCAATTATCAGGCTTTGCTGGCAACAGCTATGTTTGGCGTGCAGGTATACTACAAAACCAAGCTGGTCAACCTGATATTAGGCATCATACTTTTCTTCTTATCTATTTATTCCCTGCTCGATTTCCTGGCTATGGGTGGTAAATCTGGATTTAATGGCTTTGTAAATGTAATGGCAGGCCTTTCTTTTATCAGTATTGTGATGGCAGGTATATTAATATTCAGTTACCTGAAGTTAAGCTTTGCAGAAAATCAATAGCATCGCGATCATTTTACCGCAAAGCCCGCAATTAGCATTATCTTTATTACCCCGAATTTATTAATTAATGCCCATACGCATCCAGAGAAATATTGCTTTACTTTCCGTGGTGCTGTTCCTGGGCAAGATGCTCGCATGGTACCTTACAGGGTCGGTTACAGTACTTACAGACGCACTGGAAAGTATTGTGAATATGGCAGCAGGTTTCCTTGGTTTGTTCAGCGTAATAATTGCAGCACGGCCGCGTGACACTAATCATCCTTACGGTCATGGTAAGGCAGAGTTCCTTTCATCAGCAGTGGAGGGGGTATTGATATTCATTGCCGGTATTGTTATCATTTACCAGGCCATTCACCAGCTTATTGTCCCGCATCAATTACAGAAACTTGATTTGGGTATATTCATTATTGCAGGCGCCGGGCTCATCAATTATTTTGCAGGCAGGTATGCCGAACAGCAAGGTAAGAAGAGTAACTCAATGGTATTGGTATCGGCAGGCAACCACCTGGTGGCAGATGCATACTCTACTATAGCTATCCTGATTGGTCTTGTATTATTGCTGCTCACCAACAATCACTGGGCGTGGCTGGATAGCGCTGTAGCTCTTTGTTTTGCGGTCATTACCAAGATAACTGGTTACAAAGTATTGCGCCGCTCTGTATCAGGCATGATGGACGAGATGGACATGGGGCTGCTGAAAGAGGTGATAGATGTATTGCAAACAAGCAGGAAGCCTCACTGGGTAGATCTGCATAACCTGAGAGTGATACAGTATGGCAGCATGTTGCATGTAGATGCGCACATGACCCTCCCGTGGTATTACCAGGTGGTGGATGCAGATAAAACGATACATGAATTGGAAAGGCTGATAAAAGAGCATTTTCACAACCAGGTAGAGCTGTTCATCCATATAGACAGCTGCATGCCTTACCAGTGTAAGCTATGCGCCTTAGAGAATTGCCCGGAACGAAAAGAGGCCTTCCAACACCAGGTGGAATGGAAAATAGAAAATGTATGGGCAGACTCCAAACATGGTAAGAATACTACCGCTACCGACCTGTCATAATTAATCCTTCACAAAACTCCCCGAATAGAGGTCGTTGACCTTTATGAAATAAGTACCATTTGCAAACCGGCTGATATCCACCTGCGTTTTATCAGCATAGCTATAGGTATGATCAAAGACAGTATTGCCGGTTATGTCCACCACAACGATCCGCGATAGTTTATCATTGGACGAAGATATGTTCAGCATGGAGTGAGCAGGATTAGGATATATAGTAACCTGCGATCGCTGCCCGTTTATCTCACTCACCTTCACCGTGGTGTACGTTACCCTGCGTACACGGTTATTGAGTGGGTCTGCGATATAAAAATTGCCGGTAGCATCACTGTCGCTGCAGTTCAGGTCTGTGTTGAATTGGGTATTGATCGGTATGTCGCCATCGCCATTGAAGCCCGCTACTCCCGTGCCTGCGTATGTAGTGATCGTATCAAAGGTATCTACCATTCTCACCACATAATCGAAACGGTCAGAGATATACATATAATGCTTGTAATCGAAGAAGATAGCGTAAGGAGAATTGATAGCTGCTGCTGTTGCAGGTGCTTTATCACCCGCCGTACCCATAGCCCCGCTACCGGCTATTGTGGTAATAACGCCCTGGCTATCTATCCTTCTCACCACATGGTTATAGTAGTCAGGAATATACAGCGCCTTATAACGGCCAAAGGCGAGATAGCCGGTAAGGCCTATCTGAGCAGCTGTTGCGGGGCCTTTGTCGCCAGAATAGCCGCCTATGCCTGTACCTGCGAATGTAGTGATTTTACCTGCTGTATCTATTTTACGGATGCAATAAGCGCCATTGGAAGAAAAATATAGGTTGCCAACACTATCAAATACTAGGCCGATAGGATTGTGTATGCGTGCTGCTGTAGCCATACCGGTATCTCCTGTATTTCCATCTACACCCGTGCCTGCAATAATGGTAATGATTCCTGATGTACTGATCTTGCTGATGATATTGTTACCTGCCTCTGCTACATACAGGTTGCCTTTAGTGTCAAAGCAAAGGTCTGTGGGTCTGTATATATGTGCCGCTGTAGCAGGCCCGCCATGACCTGCTGCATCTTTTGTGCCATTGCCGGCTATTGTGGTAATGATGCCATAAGGGTTTACTTTACGTATGGCATTATTATGTTCATCAGCAATATACATATTGCCCTTCTTGTCAAATTTTACAACATCAGGATGATTAAGCGTTGCGGTAACCGCTGGTCCGCCATCACCTGTATAGCCGGGCTCACCGGTTCCTGCAACTGTTTTAATGACCTGGGCACGGGTGATCAGTGATAATGGAAGCGTGATAGCCAATAGGGCATAGAAGATGAATTGCTTCATGGGTTTCTGGTATTTTGCTTATAAAAATAATGAAATAAAACAAATATCTATACCCCGCCAGGCAAAAACAATTACTTATTGCGTATATATTGTTCTGCACGTGAATTCATGTTACTCCCTCCCTGCCCGCTCGTATAGAGGTAGGAGCGCCATGCCAAATTTTGCTGTTCTCCTGCTACAGAAGAATGCAGCAGCTTAAAGGGGGAGAGTAGCTGCCCCGGCCTGTAGAACAGGAACACAGCATCAGGTACGTCCTTATGGTCCAGCTGGGTGAGCACATTATATTGCCATATCTCGTACGGTTGTGTGCCTTGTTCGTTTTCCACAGTAATAATATCGGTTGGCTTGCCATACCTTAGATAGATAAAGCCTCTGTCCGTTTCATAACCCTGCAAGCCATTCTCTGTAAATAATTTGTTTACCTCTTTTATTTTAACCGAGTATTCTTTCCATGCGGCGGCGGGATCTTTCTTATTGACGCTCTGGAAGTAGTTGTAGATAAAGTAACGGGTATATAGATCATCCGGTTTTTTCAGGAAGCCGTTAATAGATTGTACGCCCAGCGGATCGCTTACCGGTAGCAACATTTTTAGTATTGCACGCGTTTGCGGGATATTATATTTTGCTACAAATGTTTTCTCCAGGTTCAGTACGGTAATGTTTTCCAGTCCTGTATCAGCCGCTGCAGCTTTTTTACGCACGGTGTCTTCCGGCACAATAGCAGGATGCATATTCAGCCTTTGGAAAAAGAGACTGGAAGTGGATTGTACGATATGTGCGCCGTTTTCCAGGGATACATTCAGGTAATAATTACCTGATGGCAATATGCTTATATCAAAATCACCGGAGACCAGTGTTAGCGGCTTTCCCATGAGCGTATCCACTTTAAGAAAATGATTTTCCGGGCGATCATTTTCTTTTTTAGAAATAGATACTTTTTGAATAATAGGATAGTTTATCTTGGAAACATTATCAGTGTTGTAAAGCTCGCCATAATAGTGAAGTACAGACCTGCTGTCATCAAGAAAGTTCATGCAGGAGGGTATCTGCTGCCTGTTGTTCTTTTTGAATGGAGAAGCAGCATCAGATAGCAGGATGGTATCCAGCAGTTGCAGGTCGCTGTAAAATGGCTTACTTGTTGGCGGGTTCACACTAAAGCTGTCGCGGAATATATAAGGGTGTGTAGAATCTGCAAGATCTGTAAGCACAAACTTCATATGTACTAACCCGTTCTCTACAGAATATCGGCGAAGCTCTATTATCTTACGCGACATGAGCTCGTTCATGTCCTTGCTTGGCTGTGTCTTTAGTATAAAATGATCTTCATTTACAGATCCGTCTTCGTTAAAAAAATAAATGTCGGTCCTTATCCGCGCTATTATGGTTTTTTCAGCAGTAGTGGTATAGTGGACCGAACGGGGATTTACCTGCCAGTATGTTTCCACGGAGGGTGCTAGTCTGTTATTATGTTTAGGGTCGGGGGCATAGAACAAGGTATGAGAAACCAGGGCATCTATGGCCAGGGCACGGGTAGCACATAACAGAACAAAAAGAAACATACCCAGCCTGCGAACCATTTTTTAGATTTTGCACAAATATAACCCCAAACCCCTAAACCCCAACCTGTAAAGGGGTTTACACCTGTATTCTTATAAATTTAACCTTATATTTTCATTTGGCTTAAGTAATAGAACCGCAGCAAAAGCAGGCTGAAGCATTTTGTGTAAATTTGCCGCAGCATGACAGTAGTTTCCCCTTTTCTTACTTTCCCAAACATAAGCTGGTGGGCGCAGGTGATAAGCGCTGATACTATTATTCTGGATGCTGGTGAGTATTTTCAAAAAATGAGCGGCCGTAACAGGTATGATATAGCTGGGGCTAACAATAGCATAAAGCTGAGCATACCGTTGGTAAATGGCCGTAACCAGCATATACCTGTGAGCGACGTGCAGGTACACAATGGCGATCGCTGGCAAACACAGCACTGGCGTACGTTGGTATCTGTATACAACCGCAGCCCTTACTTTGAGCATTTTGCACCTACGCTGCAGCAGTTGTATGAGACGGAATTTACGCACCTTACTGCATTCAATAAAGCATCCATGCTATGGGTAATAAAACAGTTGAAAATAAAAGCTGAACTACAGGACACGACTGTATATGTGAAAGAATACCCACAAGAGGTAACAGACCTGCGCAGCTATAAAAGGGATGAAAATTATTCGCTGAAATATCACCAGGTATTTGAAGACCGTATTGGCTTCCTGCCAGATCTGAGTATACTCGACCTGTTATTTTCAGAAGGGCCGGTAGCAGGGAAGAGGTTGATCGGGTAAAACAATAAAAAAGCAAGACCCGGGTCTTGCTTTGAAAATATGGATCATCAATGTTTATCGGTCATTAGAAAAGCCTCTCATCTTCCAGACACCATACATGGCTTCCTTTACAATGCCGCTGCTCATCTTAGATACACCTTCTTTACGGTCTTTGAAAGTGATAGGTACTTCCTTTATTTTGAAGCCTAACTTCCATGCGCGGTATTTCATTTCTATCTGGAAAGCATAACCTATGAAGTGTACTTTGTCAAGGGGAATACGGCTCAGTACTTTGCTGGTATAACAGATGAAACCTGCGGTGGGGTCGTTAACGGGCATCCAGGTGATCATTTTGGTATACATAGCGCCGCCTTTTGAAATGAATATACGGTCCCATGGCCAGTTTACCACTTTGCCGCCTTTTGTATAACGTGAGCCTACCGCCAGGTCTGCACCATTATTGCATGCATCATATAAGCGTATCAGGTCTTCAGGATCGTGAGAGAAGTCAGCATCCATCTCGAAGATGAAGCCATATCCTTTTTCCAGCGCCCACTTAAATCCTGCGATATATGCAGTGCCCAGACCTAGTTTCCCTTTTCGTTCTTTTATAAACAGCTTATCTGCGTATTCTTTCTGAAGGCCTTTGATTATATTGGCAGTACCGTCGGGAGAGCCATCATCTACTATAAGTACATGAAAGCCACCTGACAGAGAAAACACCTTACGGACTATTTTTTCAATGTTCTCCTTTTCGTTGTAAGTAGGTATGATTACGAGCTTATCCAATCCGGGTAAAAAAATTAAGCGGCAAAATAATGATTATGTAACGATTTTAGTTAAAATAATTTGCTAAACTTTCGATCCGAGCTTTTTTAGCTTCATATTATTCAGGATCTCAGATATTTTTTGTTTTGTATGTAAGGAGAAATCAGCCTGCATCATCCAGTCGTAGTACTGTGGTTCACTCGTAAACACATCTTCCACTTTTCTGCCCTTATATTTTCCAAAATTAAATACAGGGTGGCCATCTTTCATGATCATACGGCGGGCATAGTCCACATATTCATCAGTGTGTGTGAATTTGTGTAGTGTTGTTACATCCTTACCTATGTCAGGGTACCTGTCCAGTTGTGCTTCCAGTACTTCTATAGTAGCCAGTATATCAGCTTCTGCGCTATGGGCATTGACCATTTCTTTTTTACAATAGAATTCATAGGCTGCACTCAGCGTGCGGGCTTCCATCTTAAAGAAGATCTGCTGCACATCTATCATGTTGCGCTCTGTAAAGTCAACATTGATGCCTACCCTTAAAAATTCCTCCGCTAGTACAGGAATATCAAATTTGCTGGAATTATATCCTCCCAGGTCGCAACCGCGCATCCAGTCATACAGCTGGTGGGCTATCTGTTTAAAAGTAGGAGCATCTTTTACATCTGCATCAGAGATACCATGTATCAGCGTTACCTCCGGCGGTATTGGTATGCCGGGGTTCAGTCGTTTGGTGTACTGGTCGCGTTTACCATCCGGTAATAATTTCACCAAAGCCAACTCTACAATGCGGTCTTTTGCATTGTCTGTACCCGTAGTTTCCAGGTCGAAAAAAATGATAGGTCTTTTTAATGTTAGCTTTGACATGTTTGTATTGATAAATCTAGTGCGAACTTACAGCATTCCAGTCAATTCCATCGAAAGTGCCGGAGCTCATCAGCAATAAAAACACGGGTTTTTCCTTGCCGCTGATGAAATTCCTTACTGTTTCCTGCAATTTTTCTTTTTCATCTATAATATTAACGTCATTTCTTTCGAAATATTTCTTTACTGATTCCGTGTCCAGGTTTGGCAATCCCTTCATACTTAGTGCATGGTGGCTGAAGTAAACAATGGCATCATCTGCAGCGTCCATGCTGTGTGCATACTCTGAAAGGAATTTTTCATTCAGGCTGCTGAAGGTATGGAGTTCAAAACATGCTACCAGGTGATGGTCGGGATATGCTTCTCTCACCGCATTGAGCGTTGCTCTTAGTTTGCTGGGTGCGTGCGCAAAATCACGGTATACAAGCAGGTCTTTTTCTTCTTTTACTTTCTCCAGCCTGCGTGCTGCACCGGTAAATGACGCTATGGCTTTATAGCAATCAGCCTCGGCCACACCCAGCTCCATACATACATCAATAGCTGCCTGCATGTTCAGCAGGTTATGACGGCCGAATACAGACACCTTTACCGGGCCGTCCTTGGTATCCATTACAGGGAAGCCATCTTCGTAATGAAACGGTGGGGTATCATAAGGGGTAGCTACCAGCTTGCTGCCCGATGTTTCTATTACCCGCTTTACTTCGTCATCCTCGTTGTTATAAAATACCCGTGTATTGTTTTCCATGCCCTGCAGGTATTGCTCAAACTGGTTGAAGTATATTTCGTAGGTAGGGAATACATTAATATGGTCCCATGCTATACCGCTGATTACGCTGATATGCGGGTGGTAGAAGAATATCTTAGGCCTTTTCTCTACTACCGATGCAGGGTATTCATCGCCTTCCAGTACTATGATAGGCGCATCTGTAAGCTGCACCGACTGGTCGAACCCGGCCACCCGTGCACCTACCAGGTAGTCGAAATTGATCCCCTGGTGTTTCAGTATGTGCATGATCATAGACGTGATGGTGGTCTTGCCATGGCTGCCTGCTACTACCACACGCTTTTTGTTCTTACTTACCTCGTATACATACTGCGGGAAAGAATAAATAGGGATGCCCGCTTCCTGTGCCGCAAGCAACTCAGGGTTATCGCCCTTGGCATGCATGCCCAATACTATTGCCTCTACTGATGAAGTAATTTTTTCAGGAAACCAGCCATGCTTTTCTGGTAAAAGGCCTGCTGCTGCAAGATTGCTTTTGGCTGGGTCATTGATCTCATCATCACTGCCTGTAATATTATATCCTTGTCTATGTAATGCCAGTGCCAGCTGGTGCATGATGGCGCCGCCTATGGCTATAAAGTGAATGTTTTTCATATTTTTTGCTTATCTTCGTACAAAGTTAAACGAGCTTTTTACTATTCATAATTCTTTAAGTATGCGGTTTATTTCAAAATTCCGGCTTATAGCCCCAATTTTAATTTTTATTGTGCTTATTACGTTGACTTCCTGCGGTTCTAAAAGATATGGTTGTCCTAATCACATGTTTACCCCAACATTAGTTCGCTAAAATTATACTGGTCACTTTTTGTGGCTTATACCTTCTTAATTTAAAAAGCCTCCCGCTATCAGCGGGAGGCTTTTTAGGTTTACTATAATATTATTAAAGGAACCTGAATCCTACATATGCCTGTATTGCGCGGTTTTTCCAGGCATCATTAAATCCTGTCACTGATGTGTTATTAATGTCAGTAAGGCCATATACATATCTTGCGCCCACTACAAAGTGTGCGGGAAGAATTGCCTGCAGGCCCAGTACTGCTGAGAATTCTGTAGTATTAAAATTGCTTTTCACATCTGTACTGCCATTTTTCGCACTCAGCATTTGGCTAAACTGAGGACCTACCTGCACCCATAGGCGGGGAATGAATTTGTATTCAAACATTATCGGAATATCCAAAGCCATAGTGTTAACTGAGCTACTACCTGATACGGCACCGGCCACGTCTATTTTAGCAGTTCTTATCAGTGCTTCGGCCTGAACACCTATTTTGTTTTTGCTAACGCCTACAAAAGCACCGCCTGTGATGCCCGGCTTCATTGATTGATTGAAAAAAGCACCGGTTGTTTGCTGGAAGTTACCACCGATCTTGATACCCAGGTCTACTTTAGGTAATGCCTTTGTTACTTTAGAAACGCCGGGTATCTGCGCTTCTGATGAATTGGAAAATAATAATGCTGCTGATAATGCGGTTAATAAAAGTGTGTGTTTCATATGAGTTGTTTTTGCAAATATATGCTACAAAAAGTATGCCTGATGTGTTGCTCCCATCTTTTTTGAAAATTTTAAAATTACTTTTACAACCAATGGCGGAAAATAGTTCATTAAAGAAGGCTGCACAGATCACACCCATACTGTTGGCAATAATGCTGATAGGCTCGCTTGTGTTCTATAAAGAGTCCATGCTGTTCAGCGACTGCAGCCACAATATCTTCCGTATCATTAATCATGATCACCTCGAAATAGAGGCCAGCCGTTATGGCATATTCATTAGCCAGGTATTCCCTCTTACTGCTGCAAGGTTGCATTTACCACTGCAGATAGTGATGATGTCTTACGCCGCAAGCTTTTACGTGTTTTACCTGGTGGTAGCATTGCTTCTGGTATATAAGTATAAGAATTATGGACTTGCTATATTACTTGGTCTATATGAGTCGCTCCTGGTCAGTGATTCCTATTATTACCTGAACAATGAAGGTATTGCATGGTTGCTGTTAGTATTGGGAATGAATTTTTTTATCGCAGCGTGTAATAGGCCTCCATTCATTCTTTACTTTGTTTTTATACCCACGATCTTTTTTGCATTATGGACACATCCGTTGGTAATGATGGCTGGCGCGTACCTGTGGTTCTTCCTTATGGCAGACAAAGAGAAATGGCCTTACACAAAAGTACAGACCTGGATACTCACTGCTATCCTGCTTGTACTATCGTTGTGGAAGTTTTATGAAGGCATGAAGCATGGGTATGACAGTACCAAAATAGAGTCACTCACCACATTTCAGCCAAAGAGGATACTGACTGTATATAATGCCCCGCAGTTCCACTTTTTCATTAAAAGCTGTATCACTAACTACTGGGCTTTTGCATTAATATTCATTGCAGGTTTAATAGCACTGCTGAAAGAAAAAAAGTATTGGCTCACATTCATCACACTTGGTGCCGCTGGAGCGTATTTTATTTTGCTATGCATTACCTACTGGGATACAGAATCAAGACGGTTCTATATGGAGATAGAGTATATGCCGTTGACCATTATAACTTCTGCTGCATTCGTGTACTTTTTGTTGCCAAAACTTACCCCTAAGATAAGCATGGGTATTATCATTGCTGTTTACCTTGTTCGCCTCGCATACATGCATCATGCGATAAAACCTTTTGAAGAACGCCTGGCCTTGGTGGAAAGAATGAACACTAAGATGAAGGAAAAGAATATCACAAAAGTATTACTTACGAACCCCACCGACGATGCCGGTAAAACATTAATAATGACTTGGGGCTCACCTGTAGAAAGTATATTGTTATCTAAGCTGAATGGCGAGGAACCACAACGCACGTTCATGTTTATGGACCAGGGCGAAATGATAGGCTTCGATACCACAATGCGCAATACAATGGCAGGTTGCTGGGAAGCATGGACACCTGTAAAGCTGAACCATCATTATTTCAACATTGATACCACCACTACCTATCGCGTGATGACCTATAGTGAGTTGATGCAATAATTATTTGGGTTCAACCACTAAGAATTTTGGAGACAAAGCATCAATTCCTGCCAGCGTAGTGTCCATGAATGCAGGGCCATATTGCAGATAGTATTCCGAAAAATTGTCCACCCGTTCCTGCAAGCTGTTATTAGGAAATACAGCAGCTTTCAGCTTCGTGATCCTTGATAATTGCACACTCATTTTTTTCTTCTCGGCCCGCAGCATTTTCTTTTCCAGCACATCCAGTTGGTGTTTCATCTTAGCCAGTGCTGCCTCTGCCGATGCTTTTAGTGTGGGGTCAATAGAGGTAGCTTTTTCTTTCAGATTGCTGAATATACTTTCTATAGCTGTTGTTTCCTGTCGTGTCTGCCATTCTGTGCCTGCGTGCTTCGATATATATTCACGCACAATATCGACTTCCGGTTTGAAGATGTCGCCGACAGATAATTCCAGTTGGCTGCGCTGCTTTGTCTGCAGCGTATCTATCCACAGCGCCGACTGGCGCAGGTGTATGGAAGGGTAGAATACGTTATAATGCTGAAATAATGTTTTCAGTTGCAACCAATAGGCTACTTCTGCACCACCACCTATAAAGGCTACGTCCGGCAGTATTGTCTCCTGGTACATGCCGCGCAGCATTACATTTGGGCTGAAACGTTCCGGGTGTTCATTAAGCTCCTGTAGCACCTCGGTTTCGGTCCATTCTATTTCTGTATTCAGCACTATCCATTTATTACCCTTCTTTTCTATACGCTCACGTAGCTGGTCTGCGAGGTAGAAGAGATTGATAGCGCGCGGGTGTGCCTGTATCTTATAATTTGCACCCAGCTTTTCTATCTGTTCAGTAAGTACAGGTAAAGAATGCTGATGCAGTAGTTCATCCTTCATTACAGGAATGAAAGTTGCTTTAAGAGAAGCATCGTCAGGGTCTACTATTACTAATCCATATTTACCAAACAGTTCATTGACCAGGTATTGTGTAGCAGCGCCTATTGTTTTGTGTTGTAAGTATGCTTTGGTGAGCATGTCCTGCAGATCATCACAGTTCTTTCCGGGAGGGCCAAACAGTTTGAACAGGTCTGTGAGCATGGGTTTAAGACCTTTTGTATCCATACGGCCTACTGCGCCGCTTTGCCCATTGCCGTCCCAAACATATTTTTCACCACGAAAGCGGAATGTGCCTAGCTCCTCAATGTCATTGTCCTCACTACCCATGTAATATACCGGTACAAACTGCTTGTCAGGGTGCAGCTCGTTCAGTTGCTCCGCAAGTTTTATGGCATGCAGTATCTTATAAATAAAGTAGAGATAGCCCGTAAGCAGGTTTGGCTGGTGGGCGGTACATATCGTAAACGTATTTTCGCTCAGTAGCGCTTGTATATTGTCTTGCGTTTTTGTACTTATGGTCAGGCCGGCATATTGGTTGGTCAGTGCTGCTATCAGTGTTTTCCTGTCAACAGGAAATGCTTGCCTTTCTTTAATAGCTTGCTCAAGTCCTTGAGTAGTAGGGGCGTATTGGTAAAACGTCTTTATATCGGCGTTATCGCCCAGGTAATCGGTGACAAGTTTGGAGAAATACCCGGTATCAGGGTATGGCACATAAGTAAAACTATTATCCACAGATATTAATTTAGCAACGAAGGTAATCGTCTAAATTGGAAATAACATTATTTGCGGATAGTGAATTATTATACTGGTATAGTAGGACAGATACTCATTTATAGTATAATAAAATGCTGAATGACCTGTTTTCAAAAAATCCCGTATTTTCATAGTACAGATGAGTGAATCGAACAGCATAAAGAACTGGGTAGAAGACGAGCGCCCGCGGGAGAAAATGCAGCAGAAAGGTGCAGCAGCACTTACCGATGCTGAGCTCCTTGCCATACTCATATCCAGTGGCACAAGAGAGAAGTCTGCCTTAGATCTGGCACGGGATATACTTGCGCTCGCAAAGAACAACCTGAAAGAACTGGGCAGACTGAACGTACTGGAACTGCAAAAGATAAAAGGAATAGGTGAGGCGAGAGGTATTACCATATGTGCGGCAATGGAGCTGGGTAGAAGGCGGCAGATGAGTGAAGGACTGGAGCGGGAAACAATTAAAAGCAGCAAAGATGCAGCCCATATATTTATGCCCCTGCTGCAGGATTTGAACCATGAAGTGTTTTGCGTCATGTACCTGAACCAATCGCGTAGGTTGCTGCGTTGCGAAATGCTCAGCAGCGGAGGTATGACAGCAACAGTGGTAGATGTAAGAATGATATTGAAAAATTGCCTGCTGTATAATGCTAACCAGGTAATAATAGGCCATAATCATCCATCGGGCAGTACTAAGCCCAGTGAGGCAGATAAGCAACTGACCTATAAACTAAGGGATGCCGGAGAATTAATGGATGTGAAACTGATAGATCACCTTATTATTGCCGGGCACGAATACCTGAGTATGTCCGACGAAGGGATATTTTAGGTTGACAGGTTATATGTATTCTGTGAAATTATTACGGGTTATAAATAATAATTGCCTTGTCAACTTATAACTTATCAACCTGTCAACTAAATTGCTATTTTCACGGTTACAAATTCCGAACAATGCGTATCATATCATATAATGTAAACGGCATAAGAAGCGCCGTAAAAAAAGGTTTTATTGACTGGTTGAAAAGCGATCCTGCAGATATTATATGCCTGCAGGAAATAAAAGCTAATAAAGAAGATGTACCCGTAGCTGAGATAAATTCAGCAGGCTATGAGGTATATTCATTCTCTGCGCAGAAGAAAGGGTATAGTGGGGTAGCCATACTCACTAAAGTAAAGCCCGATAATGTGGTCTATGGCAATGGCATTGAGCAAAGTGATTTTGAAGGCCGTTTTATAAGAGCTGATTTTGGGGATGTAACGCTGGTGAATGTTTATTTTCCCAGCGGCACCAGCGGAGAGGATAGGCAAACATATAAATACCAGTGGCTGAATGAATTCTTCGATTATATCGATGAACTAAAGAAGACAAGGCCAAAGCTGATCCTTTGTGGCGATTATAATATATGCCACAAGCCTATAGATATCCATGATCCTGTGCGCTGTAAGAACTACACAGGCTTCCTGCCTGCAGAGCGCGCATGGATGGATCGGTTTTTCGAAAGCGGGTTGGTCGATACTTTCCGTGAGTTCAACAAAGAACCGCATCAGTATACCTGGTGGAGCGCATTCGCCAATGCACGGGCAAACAATAAAGGCTGGCGTATAGATTACCTGAATGTCACAGAGCCGCTGAAAAAATCACTGAAACATGCCGAGATCATGCCGCATATTGTTCACTCAGATCATTGTCCCGTATTTTTAGAATTGAAAATGTAATAACAGCAACAGAGCCGCAATATTTGCGGCTCTGTTTATAAATGGCTGATCACTTCCAGCGTATCTTCCTTATCCTTATGTAGCTGGGCTTTCAAAGCATCAAGAGATGCAAACTTCTCCTCGCCACGCAGTCTTTTAATAAATACAAGCTCCAGGTCCTGCCCATAGATATCTTTATCAAAGTCGAAGATATTTGCTTCTATACGCAGCTCTTTCTTATCCGTTACAGTAGGGTTATAGCCTATGCTTAGCATCGCATTATACTGCGCCCCGTCATGTATAATGCGTATGGCGTAGATACCAATACCCGGTACTATCTGTTCGGCATCTGTGGGTTGCAGGTTCGCAGTAGGGTAGCCTATTGTCCTGCCCAGTTTATTACCATGCACTACTGTTCCTTTCAGCGTATAGTTGCGGCCCAGCATATGGTTCACATGTTGCATGTCGCCCTCGTTTATTGCATGGCGTATCTTGGTAGAGCTTACTGTAGCATCATCTATAAGCTGTGCAGGTATCTCTATAAGCTCGTAATTATATTGCTCCTTATAAGCCTCCAGTAATGACAGGTCACCTTTTCGGTCATGCCCAAAACGATGATCATAACCAATGACAATACTGTGCGGATGAAATTTATTGACGAGGAATGATTCAATATACTGTTGTGCAGAAAACTCAGAAAATTCTTTTGTGAACGGCACTACCACTATATGCTGTATACCCTCATCCGATATTAGCCTGAGCTTTTCACTCAGGGGTGTGATAATGCCAAGGGGCTGATTTGGAAATAATAATTTACGTGGGTGCGGATCGAACGTCAGCAAGACACTTTCTCCATGCACCGCTTTCGCATGCGCCACTACTTTTTCCAGTATGGCTTTATGTCCTTCATGTACGCCATCGAAAGTACCGATGGTGAGTACTGCATTTTTAAATTCCGGTAAGTGTGCTAAGTCAAAGAATACGGCCATGAGTGGCAGTTGGCAATGTTACAGTATAAGTGGTTATAGTTCCAGTTTAGCGCTTTGTATACGCAGCACTTTACGGTTCTTCTTTTGTACACGCATTTTTTCGGGTACCAGTTTCAGTATCTCATCCATAAGGCCCTGCAGCACGCTCATTCTTACAAAGTGGCTGTTGGTTACAAGGCTTATTTCGCGTACCGGTTCCGGTGCTTCGAAGTAACGGATGTGTTCTATCTGATCTTCGGTGAATTCGAGAGTAGCCAGTTCAGGCAGCACCGCAATACCACCATTTTTCTCCACCATCTTTCGCAGTGTTTCCACATTGCTCGACTCGTAGCGGTATGGACGTTCAGCCTGTAGTTTCTGTATCTGGTCGCTGCAAAGGTTAATTATCTGGTTGCGCATACAGTGCCCTTCATTCAGCAGCCATATACGTTCCAGTGCTATGTCCCCCGGTACTATCATTCGTTTTTTCAGTGCTACTTCTCCTTCAGAAAAATAGCCTACGAATGGTTCATAAAACAAGGGATATTCCTTTATGTTCTTTGCTTCAAGAGGTGTGCTCAGCAGTGCTGCATCTATCTCATTATTGTTTAGTGCTGTAATGATCTGGTTGGTCTCCATTTCATTTACCTGCAGTTTTATGGATGGGAAAGTTTTAGAAAAATTTTCCAGCAGGCTGGGCAGAATATTTGGTGCTACTGTAGGTATTGCCGCAAATTTAAAAGTGCCTGATAATACCTTCTGCTGTCCTTGTATGATCTCATGTATGCGCTCACATTCTGCAAGTGCTATTCTTGCTTGGTCTACTATCATGGTACCCATATCAGTTACAGCTATGGGGTGCTTATTACGGTCAAATACTTTTACGCCCAGCTCATCTTCCAGCTTTTGTATTTGCATACTAAGTGTAGGCTGGGTAACAAAACATTTTTCTGCGGCTGCAACAAAGCTTTTGTAAGTGGCAACGGCTACTACATACTCTAGTTGTGTAATTGTCATGGGTGATGATATAAGGGTGCAAACATACAATTAAAAAATGATATAGTCAAAATCTATAGGAAAGGTGTAAAGCTGGTAGTGCGCATTATCAGGGACAATGCGCACTACATTATGGAGATTAATATAATATACTAATGCGTTTTTTCGTACAATGTGCTCACTTTTACCTCATCACTTTCATAAAAGCCCTGTAGTTTTTTATGCTGGTCATATACAACTGCTCCTGGGAACCGCTGAAGACCATAGTGACTGATAAAGAATAATTCCTGGTCTTTGCCTACGAGTTTTATGTTCTTATAATCGTCGGTATGGTAATCTTCTTTGAATTTACGCAGCTTGCTGATATCATGCACCGCTGATATCATATAAAAATTCACCTTTTTAAAAGAATCCATTGCAGGGAATAGCTTTTCAAGGAAGTTGATGCAATGAGAGCAGGTTGGGTCAAAAAATATGATCACCGAACGTTTACCCTTTTTTATGCTGGATGTATTAAATAAAGTAACGCTATCTGTTTCCAGGATATTGAATGAAGGCATCTCACTTTCTTTAGTATATGCCGCAGGTGGCTTGGCCGGTGCCGCAGGTGGAGTTGCACGGGATTTAGCATGTTCCTGTGCATGTACAGTGGTAGCAAAAAGACCAAATAGAACGGCAGATAAAAATACTTTTCTCATAGATTGTAAAAATAAAGAAAAAGAGATGGAACCAAAAACAAAACAAGTCACTTACTGTCTTTTAACTTATTCTAAAACATTAAATAATAATATTATTTCATTATTGCATTACATGTGTGATCTTGCATGTAAAATTTCAATTCCTGACAGGCGTACTCACATAAATTTTGTATTTTCGGGCGTTTCGGGCGATCCTGCCTGCAATTTGTAGAAGAACTGAAAGATAAATCAAAAGTATTAGTTAGATGTTTGCATATTTAGAAGGCCCGCTCACGTATAAATCCGCGTCATTACTATATATGGATGTCCATGGTGTAGGTTATGAGTTGAACATAACATTGCAAACATATGCCAAGATCCAGGATAAGGACAAATGCCGCTTATACACCCATCTCCAGGTAAGGGAAGATGCATGGGTATTATATGGTTTTGCAGACGAGGAAGAGCGCGCCACGTTCAGGCAGTTGCTCAATATTAGCGGGGTAGGTGCTGCTACGGCACGCATCATATTGTCTTCGCTTACTACTGATGAGTTGGAGAGGGCGGTTTGGCATGAAGATAGTAAGACGCTGGAAAAAGTGAAAGGTATAGGTGGAAAGACGGCGCAACGCATTATTTTGGAGCTGAAAGGCAAGATATTAAGACAAAAAGATCCGGCGTCGTTATCGCCGGCAATGCACAATACAATACCGGAAGATGCGTTAATAGCATTGGTGAATCTTGGGATCAACAGGGGGATGGCAGAAAGTGCTATAAAGAAAATAGACAATGTGTCTTCATTGACTGTTGAAGAGCTCATCAAACAAGCACTGCGTGCGTTATAGAAATCGCTAAAAAATAAAACTTGAAGGGTAAGAGTAATTTTGGATATAAGTTTTTGTTTTTTATAGCGCTGGTGGCTGCTATTGCCAGCGCTGCCGCGCGCGGGTATCACCCTTTCCATTACTATTTTGCACCTGAACCGGATACTATCGCCGCTAAAGACAGTCTTGGAAAAGAAGATACATCACGCAAGCTCAGGTTTCCTATTTACGATAAGACCGGAGACCCGCAGATCGATTATAACCGGCCGCGAAGTATAGACCTCCAGGACCCGTCAAACGAACAACAGGGGTTTCAATATGATTCCACTACAAACAGGTATAACTACAGCGACAAGCTGGGTAGTGACTTTATGCGCAACCCTACTTACCTGACGCTGGATGAATACCAGAAATATCGTGGCAAACAGGCGGAGGATGCATATTGGCAAAGAAGGATAGACGGGCTGATGCTCTTCAATAAAACACCAGAGCTGCCGCAGATGTATAAAGAGGGATTGTTCAACCGCATATTTGGTGGTGATGCGATCTCTGTAAAGCCGCAGGGGAATGTCGATGTAACATTTGGCGGCAACTGGCAGAACATTAAGAACCCTACGCTAAACCAGCGTGCACAGAAGTATGGCGTCTTTGATTTCGATATGCAGATGAATATCAACCTGCTGGCAACGGTGGGTGATAAGCTGAAACTGAATATCAGTAACAATACCAAAGCTACATTTGACTACCAGAACGTACAAAAACTGGACTATAGCGGTAAGGAAGATGAGATGCTCAAAAAAATAGAAGCGGGTAATGTCAGCTTTCCGCTGAAGAGCAATCTTATCAGTGGTGTGCAATCATTATTCGGTTTGAAGACTCAATTGCAGTTTGGTAAACTGTGGGTCACTGCTGTATTATCGCAGCAGAAATCGCAACGAAAAAGTCTGACCATACAAGGCGGTTCGCAGTCGCAGCAGATAGCTATCAAGGCGGGAAATTATGAAGAGAATAAAGACTTCCTCCTCGCACAATATTTCCGCCAGAACTATAACAAAGCACTCGAAAAATTTCCGCTGATCAACTCCTTGGTAACGATCAATAAGGTGGAAGTATGGGTAACTAACCGTACCGGCGCTGTGAACGGTGTGCGCGACGTGCTCTGCTTTATGGACCTTGGTGAGGCAAGCCCATACGAGCCACAACTGTCAAATCCCTCAAGTGGCATTCGCAACGGCCTGCCTGATAATAACAGTAACCGTTTGTATGCGCAGTTATTACAAAACCCATTTGGCCGTCAGCAGAGATCTGCTACCAATGCCGCTACTCAGCTGGGGCTGACGCAAGGCAAGGATTTTGAACGTACTACCGCACGCAAGCTTTCTTCCACAGAGTTTACGTTCAATCCACAGCTTGGTTATATCATGCTCAATACCCAGCTCAACTCTGATGATGTGCTGGGTGTGGCATACCGCTACACATACCGCGGCAAGGTATACCAGGTGGGTGAATTTGCAACAGATCTGCCTCCCGATACTACAAATCCCAAAGTGCTTTTCCTGAAGCTCATGAAAGGTACTTCATTACGTCCTGGCTTCCCTGTATGGAAGCTGATGATGAAAAACGTGTACGCATTAGGCGGGCTTGGTGTGTCCAAAGATAATTTCATGCTGAACGTAATGTATCAGGATCCCGGAGGCGCAGAAAAACGCTATGTACCGGAAGGACCTAAAGAAGGTACTCCGTTTATCTCTGTCCTGAACCTGGACAGGCTTAATGCTCAGAATGAAGCATCACCCGACGGTTTTTTTGACTTTGTGGAAGGCATCACTATCAATACCCAGCAGGGCAAGATCATATTCCCTGTTCTGGAGCCATTCGGTAATGATCTGAAGCCGGCATTCGAAACACCCACTGTGCCTAATTCTCCGCTCGAAAGAAAGTATATATTCCAGATACTTTACGACTCTACCAAGACAGTTGCCATGCAGTCGCAGCAAACGGATCGTTACATTCTTCGCGGAACGTATAAGTCTTCTTCTTCCTCTGATATCTTCCTGGGCGGTTTTAATATTCCTCCTGGGTCTGTGTCGGTAAGTGCCGGCGGGACGAGGTTGGTAGAGAACCAGGACTATTCTATGGACTATGGGCTTGGTCGTATCAAGATACTCAACACGGGTATCCTTAATTCAGGTGTGCCTATCAATATACAATATGAAGACAATGCAACCTTCGGTTTCCAGCAGCAGAATTTCATGGGTACAAGGCTTGATTATTATGTCAATAAGAATCTGACACTTGGAGGTACCGCAATGAGGCTCAATGAACGGCCATTTACCCAGCAGGTAAACTTTGGTGAGGACCCCATCAAGAATACCGTATTGGGTCTTGATGCAAATTACCAGAAAGAGATGCCTGCCCTTACAAGAGCATTAGACAAGTTGCCCGTATATGCCACTACAGCCCCATCGTTCTTCAATACCAATATGGAAGTAGCTGCATTGCTGCCTGGTCATCCTAAGCAGATAGATGCTCTTGACCCTGAAGGCTCTGTGTACATTGATAACTTTGAAGGTACCAGCAGCAGTTATGATCTGAAATTTCCTGCACAGTCATGGTCTATGTCGTCTACTCCATTAGGTGCAGTTAATAAACTGGGGCAAACACTATTTCCTGAAGCCGCAAATAGCGACCTGCTGTCTTATGGTATGAACCGGGCAAGGCTGTCATGGTATACCATAGAACCAACGCTTGTAGACCCCGGAACGACTGTACCAAAATATATAAAGGACGATCCTAACCAGCACTATATAAGAATGGTGCAGCAAACAGACGTCTTCCCCGCAAGGAATGCCGCTGCTTTACAAAGTGCGTTGAGTACATTCGACCTTACTTACTATCCTAAAGAACGTGGTCCTTACAACTTTGATGTTACGAATATAGACCAGGGTACAGGTGCTCTTCTGAACCCTGCTAGTCGCTGGGGTGGCATATCACGTCCTATAGACAATACAGACTTTGAAGCATCCAACGTGGAGTACATCCAGTTCTGGGTAATGGACCCTTTTATTAACAGGTCGCCAAACGCACCGGGGGGGTCACTGTACTTTAACCTCGGTGATGTGTCTGAGGATATCCTTAAGGATTCCCGCCTGTTTTTTGAGAATGGTATACCTGCTCCGTTTGATGGTCTGAAGCTGGACGTTACAGGATGGGGATATGTGCCTAAATTTGAGCAGCAGATAACAAGGGCATTTGATAATGATAACTCTGCCCGTGCACTGCAGGATGTGGGTTATGATGGTCTTCCGAATATAGCTTCAGTAAGAGGGCAGCTTGACGAGCAGACCAAATTCGCTGCATTTCTCAGGCAGTTAGGTGCAAAGCTCGGTACGACAAATCCTGCATACCTCGCACTGGGTGCAGACCCTGCCAATGATGACTATCATTACTATAGGGGTGAAGATTTTGATAATGCCAA
>JAOQAP010000185.1 GCA_025963465.1 Flavipsychrobacter sp. | reverse complement strand
CTTCTGTTGTTATAATATAATAATTATAAATAAAAATTTTCTCAACAATCACAATTTAAAACCAAAAAATCATGAAAAGCAGGATCTATTTGTTCGCATTAACGCTGTTGTTATCTGGTATGTCCGTTAACGCTAACGCAGCTGAAAAGAACATGACAAAAGCACAAACAGAAGTGCGTATTTCTGAAATGAAACAAAGAGTAGACCAGATAAGGGCTATGGACATGTCTCATTTGAATGCTACGGAACGTACAGGATTGAAACACGAATTAAAAGACATGAAAAAAGAACTTCGTGCCATGGATGGTGTTATCTACATCTCTGCAGGTGCGTTGATCCTTATCATCATCTTATTGATACTGTTGTTATAATTCAATATAAGTGTAAACAGGCCTGTCATTGTGAAAGCTTTGACAGGCTTTTTATTTTTTTAAACTTATTTGCAATTATCTTTGTTACAAATGAATTGAAATAATGGATTCGGGCAACAACATAGTATCTCTAAAGGAAGTCAATATATACCAGGGCAATAGCCTAGTACTGAATAATGTGAACCTGGAAGTGGACAAGGGTGAGTTCATTTACATGATCGGTAAGACCGGTACCGGCAAATCGAGCCTTCTGAAAACTATGTACGGCGAATTGTACCTGAAAGAAGGAGAGGGTAATGTAGCTGGTTTCGACTTGAAAGATCTGACATGGCAAAAAGTGCCGTTACTCAGGCGCAACCTCGGAATCGTTTTCCAGGATTTCAGGTTGCTTACCGACAGGGATGTATATGACAACCTGGAGTTCGTACTGAAAGCCACCGGTTGGAAGGACAAAGCCCTGATGAAAGAAAAGATAGAAAATGTTTTGTCTAAAGTGGGATTGAAAAATAAGGGTAATAAAATGCCCTATGAGATGTCAGGTGGGGAACAGCAACGTGTGGACATTGCCCGTGCATTGCTCAACAATCCCAAACTGATACTTGCCGATGAGCCTACCGGGAACCTGGATCCTGATACCACTGACGAGATCATGCAGTTGCTTTTTAATATTTGCAGAGACTATCAGACCGCATTTATTATGGCAACACATGACTATACGATTATCCAGAAATACCCTGCGCGTGTAGTTCGTATAGAGCATGGTATGGTTAAAGAAATAAGTGCTGCTGGCGTATAAGTGTTACTGTGGTAAAGAGCCTGCAAGCCGCTGTGCTGTAGCTGTTATCTCGTTTTCAGACAAGTTACCATCACTGAATTTGATCTCCCTGATTATTCCGTCAAACATGCGGTTATGCTCTGAGGAATTACCAATGTAGATTGGAATGCCACTATTTAAGAATGGTTTGTCAATATCAGTCGTAGCTATTGGTTTACCATTATTATATACTCTTATCGAATTTGTACCAACTTCTATCACGAGGTAATTCCACTTATTTTCATCCAGGGCAAAACTTAGATTTTTAACATCCTGCCCGCCGTTCCCAATTCCAAAAGTGTACTGTCCCGGCACATTCCCATTTGCCTGTAATACCGTCCCGGACATCCTGTCTGTCTTGTTTAGGTCGGTAAATACTGTCGCATTTGCTGGCTGACCGCTATTAGGCTTTATGATCATCTCTATGGTTAACGCTTCTTTTTCATTAAGTGGTTTACGATATATTCCGCTGCTTCCCAACTGGGCATTGATACCTATATGAGCAACGGATTCAGTTGTAGATAGCAATAGCGGTGCAGGTTCTTTTTTAATTGCAACCAGGTTATTCTGCTGGCGGATATTATTATAATTCAAATTAACCACATACTCCTGGTATACGTTAAAGAAAGACTGCTCGTACACGATGTAATACCCGTCATCCAGCAAGCTTTGCATGAAGTCGTCAAACTCTTTCTTATATATCCATGCGGAACATGGACTATAATAACCCTGTGGCGCTATACCGCTGTAATAGCAATAATAGAAATCGGTCCAGAAATCCAGGAAGTATACTTTTGGGCTGTTATTGGTCAGTTGCTTTGCCGATGCAATATCATATGCACCGGTTGTTAAAGGGTAATAAAATGTACCCGTCAGTAAATTATCATACTGTGTCCTCGCTTTGGTCTCTATGCGGTCAGAATAAAAGTAGCCGGTAAGCAATACGAATAATACAGGGAGTAGCATGAAGGCTCTGCTTTTTGTCAGGAATTTTCTTTTTGACGTATTCCCTGCTTGCTGCTTTTGTTCGTTAGGTGCATGTAGAACAATGAGGATGTCAAATAGGAGGAACAATGCAAATACGATCACACCACATATGTTCAGTATATTATTCTCATGGCTTCTGCCAAAGAAATACATAGAATTACTAATGGCCAGCAACACAATAAAGATACCTGTTGTCACATATTTGCTGCCCAGCCGTTCACGATAGAGATATAAGAAAGTTGCTACGCTGCTGAATAATAATGGCACATACCAATAGAATGACATTTTGGAAATAGGTAGCATACCTATGCCCAGTTTTCGGTAGAGACGGGCACTTGCAGAGAAAAATTCGTGGAACAGGACAAAACATAAAACGACTGATACCGTCAGTATGGCCAGGTTGATGAGGTTGCTTCGTAAATGCTTTACAAATAGTTCCGATAAAGACTTGAGGTCTGCCTTTTTTGACAGGAACAAAGGTACAATGTCTATCAGGTACATAATGACGAGTAACTCCAGGTAAGCCACAGTGTAGATCAGGCCAAGGTTTCTGTGAAACAGGATCATGAGCCCAAGGAATATACCTGTCAACCAATGACGAACACCAAATTTATTGACGATCAGCAAAACGATCAGCCATAGGTCCAGGCGCATTGGAGTCACCTGTAAGAGCGTTAATGAGTCATTGCCTTGCGCATATACTCGCGTGGTTATAAGAGCTATCATAAAAACCACCGATAGCCCTTTCGTCTTAAAGAACTTTTCTCCAAAGACAAACGCACCAATGAAGAAAAGGAAAAAAGAAATATTGCCCAGGTATACAAAACTATCCAGTTGCACATTATACTTCAGCCATAGCTCCGCGAGCAGGGACATGTAAAGGTCATACTGGAAATATATATCAGGCACTTTGAACCCATGAAGAAGACGCAATGCCGGCGCCAGGATAAATTCTATATCTATATGATTGGGAGGGCTGTAAGAAAGCAATGCCGCATATGCACATAACAACGTAATGATCGAAAAAGCTATTAAACGGGTACGCAGGTAAATAAAGTAAACGCTGATACACAGTGTCATTAACAGCAATGGTATCACTATGTTGCCAACTCCCAAAAAGGTAACTACAGGCGGATAAAAACCCGTTTTATAAAAATAGTAGCAGGATAATAAAAGCAGTACCGCATAAACAGATAAATAGCGCGTTTTATTTGTGCCGGTCTTTAATAGCCATGGTGTGAGGAGTAGGGTAAAGGCAATATTTAAAAACATCATTGTATAGAGTACAAAGCTCTCTGCTCCGTCATGTTCAAAAATGGAAACAGCTATAATAGTAGTTACATCTCCTGCCGAAACATGTGGATTAAACGACCATATCCAATGTGAAAATGCATAAAATATCATCCATAGAGCCAGGCTGACAGAGCAGGCCGCCAATAGCAATTCACTAAACCGCAGATCTCGGTTACTGGAAAAATAATTTGCTTTATTCTTTGATGCTATAAATATTGGTACCGCAAAAGCAGTCAAAACCAATAACATCAGCAGTATCACAGATGTGTTGGAACGACCCTCATTTTCCATCGCTAATTCTATTCCGGCCAGCTCATTGCTGATGTCCAGGTCCGGGTTGTACTGTCTCACTTTTCCGCTTATTTCCAGTGCCTGTGTCCAGCGTCGCGCATAGTACTCTGCATAAAACAAGTCAAGATAGACAGGTATAATGTTGGGATCCAGCGATACACATTTTTCACCATTCAGCGCAGCCTCTTCCCAGTCTTTTTGCATCCCGTTTATATGACACATGAAGCAATAAGACAAGGCGTTCTCTTTCTCCCTTAAGGCAAGTTCTAAATAGTGCCGGCTTTCATCGTAGTTGAATTCGTCTAGTTTTTGTTTGGCCAGCCTGTTATACTCATTCATCTGTGCTTCACTGCCCGGTACTATTACCTGTTGCCCATGAATAACACATGTTCCAAAAACAAAACATAAGAAGAAAAGGTACCTGTATATATATGCGGAAATTTTATAGCCCAGGGCTTTGCATGGTATGATCATAGAGTATTGCAATGCTTAAAAGTACAAAAACCGTCCTAAAAAAGTATCCATGCTATAATAGTTTTCAGATATTGTTTTACATTTGAAGACGATGGCGAGGAACAGGATACTTTTAGCTGATGATGACCAGGAAGACCGCCTGATCATTTCTGACTCTTTTAAGGAGATCGGCCAGTCTGAATGTGTTGTTTTTGTAGAAAATGGGGAAGAGGTGATGCACTATCTGAATAAGTTGACAGACATGACATTACTACCTTCACTAATAGTGCTTGATTTGAATATGCCGAAAATGAATGGCACAGAAACGCTCCGTGTCTTAAAGAAACATGATAATTTCCGTCACATACATGTAATCATATTCTCTACCTCTGTAAACGAAAAAGAGAAGAAAGAATGTATGGAACTTGGTGCACTGGATTATATTACCAAACCGATCAAATACCAGGAATCTATTGCTATCGCTACCAGGTTCTTTGAATACACAAAATAGCGATCACCCGATTTGCTAAATCTATATTAATCTACTCAGATTTGTTTTATTGACATTACTTATTCGTACCTTTGCAGCCCGAAAAAAGCTGTATCATTTTTACAGCTTATACATCGGGATAACTACTTTCTACTTAATTTATGATATCAGTTAATAATTTATCGCTTCGCTACGGCAAGCGCGTGCTGTTCGAAGATGTGAATATTAAGTTCACAGAAGGCAATTGCTATGGTATTATCGGTGCTAATGGTGCCGGTAAGTCCACATTTATGAAGATCATTTCCGGAGATATAGAGCCTACAACGGGTAGGGTAGACATCTCCAAAGGTATGCGTATGAGCGTACTGAAGCAGAATCACTACGAATTTGATGAAGTAACAGTACTGGATACTGTAATACGTGGCAACACTACCTTATATGAGGTAATGAAAGCTAAGGATGCGATTTACGCCAAAGAAGACTTTACTGAAGAAGACGGTCTGAAAGCAGGTGAACT
>JAOQAP010000181.1 GCA_025963465.1 Flavipsychrobacter sp. | reverse complement strand
TAGTGGAGATAATGGGCCGGCTACAGATGCTTCATTCGATCTAATAAAAGGTCTTTTAGTAGACAAAACTGGCAATATTTATATAAGTGATCAGAATAATTTTCGTGTAAGAAAAATTGATGTGGCGGGAATTGTAACAACAATAGCCGGAAATGGAACAGCAGTATATGGCGGTGATGGAGGACCAGCTACCGCTGCCGGTATTCCTGGTCCATGGGGACTTTGCATGGATGGTTCCGGTAATCTTTATATTGCTGATGCAGGAAACAGTCGTATTAGAAAAGTCAACACATCTGGTATAATCACGACTTTTGCCGGCACCGTGCCAGGTGATAGCGGAGAAGGTGGGGCTGCAACTGCAGCTCGTATATCTACTCCTTATGGTTTGGCTATCGATAAGTTTGGCTCCATTTATTTTTCTGATCTAGCAAATCAGAAAGTAAAAAAAATAAGTTCATCGGGCATTATTACTACAATAGCAGGCAACGGAGTTGCCGGATATTCCGGCGATGGCGGTCCTGCTACATCCGCAGAGATACATAGCCCTGTTGGCGTAGCTGTAGATTTTCAAGGGAATGTTTTTATCGCAGATTATGACAATAATGTAATTAGAAAAGTATCATCAAAAAATCTTGCGATTGAACCGGTGAATAAATCAATTTCCGGGAAAGAAGAAGTGATTATCAAACCGCAACCCAATGAAGGGGATTTCGTTTTGCATATAAAATCAGAGAAAAGCCAACCTTCAAACGTATATATAATTAATAGCATCGGCGAAATCATTACTACCATGAATACTTTAACGAATATGGATATCAACATGCATTTGAAGGTTCCTGCGGGTATCTATTTTGTAAAAACGATCACTGCCAACAATACTCATACGGTCCAATTAAGCATTAAATAATATCGTTGGTTAAAAAAACCGCTTCCTTCTGAAGCGTTTTTTTATGCCAAGACATACAATTAATTGTTTTTTTGTAAATTGTATCTACCTAACAGTGAAATGACTATGATAGAAAATACGAGTACTTTAAGTAAGCACATTATCTTTCTGCTGAATGAAGGACAGAGAAGGGAGGAAATTGAGCAAGACCTCCTTGGACAAGGTCATGATGAAAAATTTGTAAAAACGCTTGTACAGGAATGCCAGGCACTGCGTTATTCACAGAGGCGAACACAGGGCCTGACGCTTATATTGATCGGCGCCATCATTTGTTTTGCCAGCTTCCTTATTACCATTACCTCTTCGTTCACGCACACTTCATTTCCCTATGTATTGTTTGGCCTTACAAGCGCCGGAGTTATCGTTGTCTTTGTTGGTTTTACAAGAGTATTCTGATGATCCGATAGGCATGACCAAAATCAGCATAGAGCTCATAGGATAACATTTAACTTTGCAGGTATACAGAACAATATACATGATCGGGTCATGCATTCAATTCAGCATTTTACTAATGCCGTGAGTGATTACTCTAAAACTAAAAAAATGAAAAAAATACTTACTTCCATCGCATTGTTACTGGCAGGTGTTGCTGCTCATGCACAAACAACCGCTACTAACTGGACCGCACCTGATTGCAGTGGTACGAGCCATACATTGTTCAGCGAACTGGACGGAGGCAATGTGATCGTATTTGCCTGGGTGATGCCATGTGGTAGTTGTATCGCCCCTTCTGCCATGGGGTACAAAGTAGTTCAGAATTATGCAACGTCAAATCCGGGCAAGGTACACTTTTACATATCTGATGACCTTGGAGATGCTACCTGTGCTACTATCTCATCCTGGGTAACAACAAATAGTGTTGGCAATACGGCGAATATGACCATCATGAATAATGCAGGCAACCTCATAGATGAAAGTAACTTCGGCGGATCAGGTATGCCACACATCGTCATTATGGGTGGTTCCTCGCACAATATCTATTTTAATAAGAAAGGGCTTGCAGCCAATGACTCTGCGGGCATGGTAGCCGCTATCAACACGGCACTCGGTTCGCTCAATGTTCCTGCAACACCAGCTGATGCAGCAATGAAATTGTCGCCTAATCCTGTGAACGACCTTTTGACGATCACCAATGTAAAAGGCATAACTGATATTACTATAACATCGGTAAACGGACAGACAATAAAAACCGAACATTTTGTATCAGCCAAAATGAATCCTTCTATTGATCTTACATCTCTTGCCAGTGGCCTCTACATGGTAAAGATCACAGATGCGGATAACTATACTACGGTACAGAAAGTGGTTAAAGAATAATAATGAAGAAAAAAGTCCTGATCGCGGCCATAGCCGCCATATTTATAGGCACGTATGCCTGCAAGAAAGAAAAGGATGCAGTATACAACCCAACAGCGTTGACTGTCGAAGTTCCTGCTTTCGTAAAAAAATATGTTGGTGCCATGCCCAGTCCTCCGGATAACCAGCTTACCGCAGAAGGCGTGGCATTGGGCAGAATGCTGTTCTACGAAAAATTGCTCAGTAACAACAGGACCATCTCCTGCGCAAGCTGTCATGAGCAAAAAAATGCGTTCGACGACCGTCGTCCTTTCAGCAAAGGAACAAATGGTGCCGAGGGTAATCGCAATGCTATGGCGATAATCAACGCTGCATGGGATAAACAATTCTTCTGGGATGGCAGACGGGCCTCACTGGAAGGCCAGGCCCATGACCCGGTGACAAACCCGATAGAAATGGCCAACAACTGGACAGAGGTGGTAAGCAGGCTGCAAAGCAATATGCTATACCCCACTTTATTCTTTAAGGCTTTCGGAACCAAAACCATTGACAGCAATCTTGCTATGAAGGCCATTGCGCAGTTCGAACGGACGCTTGTTTCTTTTGACAGCAGGTTTGATAAGTATTATCACCTGGGAGATACTACAGTTTTTACTGCACAGGAAAAAAGTGGCTTCAACATTTTCACAGGCAAGGGCATGTGCAACAATTGCCACCTGATGAATACACT
Source organism: Flavipsychrobacter sp. (assembly GCA_025963465.1). Lineage (GTDB taxonomy): Bacteria > Bacteroidota > Bacteroidia > Chitinophagales > Chitinophagaceae > Nemorincola. The sequence continues at coordinate 30,993 of JAOQAP010000181.1, read as the reverse complement.
GCTGACCGACCATGAATTTAAAAACAATGGCCTTGACGCAGCACCTGCTGATGCAGGATTGATGAAGTTTACCGGAATTGCATCCGACAGGGGTAAATTCAAAGTGCCGACATTGCGCAACATAGCCATGACAGCGCCTTATATGCACGACAGCCGCTTTACAACGCTGGAGCAGGTAGTGAACTTTTACAGCACAGGAATACAACAAAGCAGCCCGAACATTGATGAGCATATGCCTGCTTTCGGGAATGGGTTGAACCTTACAAGCCAGGAGCAATCTGACCTTGTAGTCTTTTTAAAAACCTTCACAGACCAGGCATTCCTCAAAGACCCCGACTTCAGCGATCCACATTAAGAATATAAAGTCTCTATTTTAAAAATACGACCAAAACCCTTGTAGCTTTTTAACTACATTTGCATCAAATACCGTTTATGACAGGGCGTATTTTTACGTTATTATTTCTTTCTTCCATTATTACTTCCGGCACTGTATTGCATGCTCAGAGCAAATCTGACCGCAAAACTGCTAAACGATTACAGGCCGACATTTCTTTCCTTGCATCTGACGACCTGGCGGGGCGCCGCACAGCCACAGATGGGGAACACAAAGCTGCTGACTACATCGAAAAAAGATACAAGGAAATAAAGATCACCCCTTATAAAAGCCAGTATCGCCTTCCGTTCAATTTTGTTTATGGTAAAGAGATATCTCCAGCTACACAGATAAACATTGGCAACCTGTCGGTACCGGTAAATGAAGAAGCATTCCCTATGCCATTCAGCGGCAACAAGCACATGACCAGCGATATATTGCCGGATGTGATGGAACAGGGCAGTATCTGGATGATCTCCATTTACAATGATTCTGAAGAAGCAAGCAACCCGCACTTCGAGGCAGAAAAGTTTATGTACGAGCGGGCAAAGGATGCAGAGAAGCAGGGTGCGGCAGGTATAGTGTTCTACGATAGCTTTGGCGCCACGTTCCCGGCTGTGTTCAACCGCCATTCGGAATATGAGCCACTGGAAATACCCATAATATACTTATCTCACACCTCTTACCGAAAATTCATAAAAGATACAGAACCTGCTCACGTCAATGGTATCAATATAGATCTGAACGTATCTGTGAACAGATCAGAACGTACCGGTAACAACATAGCAGCTTATATAGACAATAAAGCAAAATACACAGTAATAGTAGGCGCGCACTACGATCATCTTGGCTTTGGAGAAGACGGCAACAGCCTTTTTGCCAATGCGGTAAAGGAACACCAGGTGCACCATGGTGCAGATGACAATGCGAGCGGTACGGCCGCAGTACTGGAAATAGCCAAGTGGGTAAAGAGTAAGCATCTGAACCACTATAATTACCTGTTCCTCAATTTTTCAGGCGAAGAGCTGGGGCTCTATGGTTCTAAGGCTTTTGTAAAAGACCAGCCGGAGATAGATAGTATGCATATTGCCTACATGATAAATATGGATATGGTGGGCAGGCTCAACGACAGCACTCATGCGCTTACCATAGGTGGCGTAGGCACCTCCCCCACCTGGGGCGATATGGTGACCATGGCAGGAAACGATTTTAAAGTAGTTATTGACAGCGCAGGCCAGGGGCCATCAGATCATACGAGCTTTTATAATGCAGGCATACCGGTATTGTTCCTGTTTACCGGCACTCACAAAGACTACCACAAACCAACCGACAGGGCAGAGTTTATCAATTATAAAGGAGAGGTTCAGGTAATTAAGTATGTGGACAAGGTACTTGCCAAACTGGATAAAGAACAGGTAAAGCCTGCCTACACTACTACTAAGCAGCAAACAATGGGCAAAAGTAAGTTCAAGGTAACCCTTGGCATCATGCCCGACTATACATTTGAAACAGGAGGTGTGCGTGTAGACGGAGTGAGCGATAACCGCCCGGCCATGAAAGCCGGAATAAAGCAGGGTGATATCATCACTATGCTGGGCGATCACAAGATCATTGGCATGCAAAGCTATATGGAAGCCCTTGGTAAATTCACCCCCGGAGAGAAAACCCAGGTCACTTTGACCCGTGACGGCAAAGAAATGACCCTGCCGCTGGAGTTCCTCGCTAAATAAGAATAACTAAATCATCTTTATATCAGGCACAAAAAAATAAACCATCCTAAAAGGATGGTTTATTTTTTTACTATCTGGAAAGAAATTATTTCTTAACTTCTGTCTTAGTTTCAGTAGTAGTAGTTGCAGTTGCAGGAGCAGCTGGAGTTGCAGTAGCCATAGAAGCTGAATCAGTCTTAGGCGCTTCTGTTGCTGGAGCTGGAGCCATTGTAGTTGTAGTAGCTGCAGTAGAATCAGTAGTTTTAGTTTCGCCACCGCCGTTACCGCAAGATGTTACGAAAAGACCTATTGACAATGCAAGTACGCTTAATTTTACAAATTTCATAATTTTGTTTTTTTAGATGGTTATGCAGGTTTATACCGCAAACAGAAAAAGGTAACCCCCGTTTTGAAATAATTTCTGAAAAATATTCACATTAATATTTTTACAACTCGTTTGTCGCTGATAAACAATAAATATTGTAAAAAACAACAAAACCACCCCGAAGGATGGTTTTGTATAATAAGAAGCAAATTTTGTAATTATTTGGTCTTAGTCTTTTCAACTGTCTTAGTCTTAGTTTCAGTAGTTGTTGTCTTAGCGTCGGCTTTCGCTTCCATCTTAGTTTCTTTCTTAACTTCAGTTGCAGCAGGTGCAGCAGTAGTTGTTGTTGTAGTAGTGGTAGTCATTGCAGCAGAATCAGCTGGCTTTGCAGGACCTGCTACCGGAGTATCAGTCTTAGGCGCTTCAGCCATAGTAGTTGTAGTAGCTGCAGTAGAATCAGTAGTCTTTGTTTCACCAGCACCGTTACCGCAAGATGTTACAAAAAGGCCCATTGAAAGAGCAAGTACGCTTAATTTTACGAATTTCATAATATTGTTATTTTAGATTGTTATGCCGTTTATACCCGAAAAGCTAAATAGTAACCCATCGGCAATAACTTTTTTTCATCTGAAATATTAAACTCCGGCTTTTGACGGGCAGACAGTAACGAATGACAAAACTTATTGTGAAAATTGAACGTTTTCATTCCCGCTGGTTTTAATTTTATTTACCTTTAAACAAATTTCATCTTCCGCCATATTGCAACGAAAATATTTCTTTGTGTGCGGGTTACTTTTTGTTCAAAATCGTATTAATTAGTGTACAGTCCAATAAATACCGAGCAACAGTTATTAGCGGCACTGGCAGCGGGCGACAGGACAGCCACCGAAACCATTTATCGACAAAACTTTCACATTGTTAGTGGTTGGTTAATAAAAAACGGGGGCGCTTCGGCAGATGCTGCAGATGTGTTCCAGGAAGCGATGGTGGTTTTGTTTGGCAAAGAGGCGGATGAACACTTCCGGCTAACCTTTAGCATAGGCACTAATCTATTTGCAATAAGCAAGCACCTGTGGTACAAAAAGCTGCAAAAACAAAGCAATGGCCCGTCGTTCTTAACACACGACCCCGGTACGGAAGAGGACGAATACGGAGTAGCATATGAAGACGATGTAAATGTGCATCATGAACGTGAGGCACATTACGAACAACTTGATACAGCGCTCGAACAAATAGGCGAACCCTGCAGGTCTTTATTAAAGGCGTATTATCACCACGATAAGAACATGCAGGAAATAGCGGCAGACTTTGGGTATACCAACCCCGACAACGCTAAAAACCAAAAATATAAATGCCTCGCAAGGCTCCGTAAAATATTTTACGGCATGCAGGTGAAATAATTAAGTACTATGTCTATCAACAATAATGCCTGGGAAGTAGCCGAAGCATATCTTGCAGGCAAACTACAGGAAAACGAGCTGAACGAACTAAAGAACCGCCTTTCAACTGATGCGGCATTTGCTAACGAGTTCAATGAGCAGATCAATCTTATAAGTTCATTTGAAGGTAGTGGTAAGCAGAAACGCTTCCGTGCCATGCTGCGCGATATTCACGCAAAGCAGGCTACAGCCTCACCGTCTAAAAAAGGATGGCTCATCAAATTTACGCCGCAAACATGGCGCACTGCTGCAGTAGCGGCAAGCGTAGCTTTGTTTTCATCTGCTTTCACCATATGGAGCCTGAAGCCTGCTATCAAAAAGAGCGACTCCCAGTACAGCACCATAAGCCGTGAGGTGGAAACAATAAAGAAAGTACAGGCACAGCAGCAGGCGCAGCAGAACCAGCTTATTAAAGATATTAAGAACAGCAAGCCTGCACCACCACCATCTGACGTTGCTTATGCCGGTACCGGTTTCGCACTCACCAACGATGGTTATTTTGTTACGGCCAACCACGTTATCCATCACAACAACAAAGGCGATTTCGACTCTGTATACATTCAAACGCATGATGGCCAGTATTTCAAGGCTACCCTCATCAATTATGATGCAGGCGCCGATATCGCCATCCTGAAAGTAGAAAAGAAGAATTTCCATTTCGGCAAAGGCGAAGTGCCTTATACATTCGCTGCTGATAAATCTGGCCTGGGTGCTCGTATCTTCACGCTTGGTTACCCTAAAGACGAGGTGGTATATAAAGAAGGCTACATCAGCTCAAAGAATGGTTTTGACGGTAACGATATGCAGTATACATTGGAGCTTCCTGTAAGCCATGGACAGAGCGGTTCTCCCGTTATGTCAGCAAACGGTACTGTACTTGGTATCCTTACAGGTGTAGGCAGCGAGCAGGAATCAAGCACTTATGCGGTAAGTTCAAAAGTATTTATCAGCAAACTGCTTCACGAGCTGCCGGACAATACGCTCCACCTGCCTAAAGTAAATAAAATGGCTAAGCTGGACCGTGACGAGCAGATCAAAAAAATGGAGGCGTACACCTTCTCCGTTAAAGTATACAAGAAATAATGTTTGAATATTAAAAATATAATGAAAGCGACAGTTATAAACACTGTCGCTTTTTTCATTGGTATATCCCGACTAGGTTAACTTTTTAACTTATTACCACATTAACCTGTTAACTAATGTTCTACCTTTGCACCCCTAATACAGTACAGTGAGCATCTTAAAAAATTTCCTGAACAACAGAGGCGATGACCCGAAAGGGGAAATGGGTTTCCTGGACCATATAGATGAGCTGCGTATACACATTATACGTTCAGCTATCGCTGTTGTAGTGTGTGCTGTTCTTGTTTTTATTAAGGTAGAGTGGATATTTGACAATATAATCTTAGGCCCGGCCAAAAACGACTTCATAGCGTACAGGTGGTTTTGTGCATTAGGACGGCTATTGCATTATGATGGCTTTTGCCTGAACGCTTTTCACCTGAAGTTCCAGAATACTACTCTGTCCGGCCAGTTCATGATGAGCATGTCCGTATCTATGATGCTGGGCTTTATACTCGCATTCCCTTATGTACTGTGGCAGCTATGGAAATTCATAAAGCCTGCGCTCAGGCCATCTGAAGTAAAAATGGCCAATGGCCTTGTATTCTGGTGTTCGCTGCTGTTCTTTTGCGGTGTTGCTTTTTCTTATTTCATTATTGCACCCTACACTATCAACTTCTTTAGCAATTATAAGCTCAGTCCCCAGTTCGAGAACATTATCACAATAGATAACTACTACGATACCATGAGCGATATGATGATCGCCCTTGGCGTAGTATTCGAGATGCCTATGCTGGTCTATTTCCTTACACGTATAGGTATCCTTACCCCGGAATTCCTCAGGGCAAAACGCCGTTATGCCTTCGTCATATTATTTATCCTTGCGGAGCTCATTACCCCGCCGGATATGTTTAGTTGCCTGCTCGTATTTGTACCTTTGTATATCCTGTTCGAGGTATCGGTATATATAAGTGGCCGTGCTGTAAAAGCACAAAGAATAAAAGACGCATTAAAAGCTAAAGAAAACCAATAATGAACAAGACTTTCGACAAGAGCCTTCCGCTCGCAATAGGATCAGACCACGCAGGGTTTGAATATAAAGAAGAGATCAAGAAAAAGCTACAGGCCGCCGGCTGGCTGGTAGAAGATAAAGGCACCTATAGCCTGGACAGTACGGACTACCCTGATTATGCGCATCCACTAGCTACTATGGTAGAAGACGGCAAGGCCACCGCAGGCATACTGATATGCGGCAGCGGCAATGGTGTTTGTATGACCGCCAACAAACATGCAGGCATCCGCGCAGCCCTCTGCTGGACGGACGAGCTGGCATCACTGGCACGCCAGCACAACAATGCAAATGTATTGTGCATCCCATCGCGCTTCGTATCACTTCAGCTCTCAGAGCAAATGACAGATACATTCCTCGCTACCGAATTTGAAGGTGGCCGGCACGAAAAAAGAGTGGAAAAAATATAACAAGTAAAAAAGGAGCTACGATTTGTAGCTCCTTTTTTATTTAACCGTAAAACTCCCCTTTAGGAGTTAGGGGTTACAGTGGTATATCTACTCTTATCTGTTTAGAGAAATTTTTGCCTTGCGCATCCTTGCCATCTATCTTCCACATTACGGAGCGCAGCACTACGGCCATCGGTTTTTGACTCAGTGATTTCACCTTACGCACATCGTCCAGCAGGTCTTCCACTTTAGCCCTGCTCATGCGCCTGCGTTTTGCTGCCTTTGTCACTGCATTACGTATCGTGGTCGCATTTGCATCAGGGTAGTCCAGCGATCCTGCGTCCAGCCCTGTTACTTTATATTGATTATTTACACCCTTCAACGCTTCCCAGTCTGTAGTAGTGGAGAATGCATCTATCTGTATGGTACCCAGGTCGCTGCTCTTAAGCAGTACCACTGTCTTGTAGCGTTGCGATACTTTGGTTACTGTCCCTCTTATCTTTATTTGTGCATTAGGTATGTTGCCGCTTGTCAGGGTATATACAGCACCATTTGCACGTTGCAGGTTAGGATTGCCGGCTTGTCTTGCAACAAGCCCTGTAACAAGTACAGAGACGTCTTTGAAATCTGCAAGCAGGCCCTGACCTGCAGGCAGTTGCGGCTGGCTGGCCGCAACAGGTGCGGCAGCTACTACCTTTTCTTTTTTGCTGGTATCAGGTGCAGCTGTTTTGGCTACGGCAACCGTATCTGTATTTACAGCCGGTGGTATTTCGGGCTTCAGGTCTGCGACAAGGTCCTCCAGTTTCTTAGGGTCTGTTTCCGTTACTATTGTAGCCGAATCGCCCAATATGATAGGCCCGTGATTTTTAGAAGGCGTATCCTTGCAGGAGCATAAGAACAATGCTATGGACAACAACCCAATATGTGCAACCCTTTTGATCATACCGACAATATTTCACCTACGAAAGTAACTAATAATTCAACAGTTTCTGCACACAGCTATCCAGCCTGCTGCTGGCCATAAAGTTCTGCTCTAGCTCTATGGCAAATGGCACCGGCGTATCCAGGCTGGCGCAGCGCACTATTGGCGCGTCCAGGTGTTCAAAACAATTTTCCGATATCCATGCTGCTAGCTCTCCGCCCAGGCCACCTGTCAGGGTGTCTTCATGCAGCAGCAATACCTTTCCGGTACGCAGCACAGCAGCTTTTATTGCATCATAGTCCAGCGGCAGCAGGCTGCGCAGGTCCAGTATATCTATTGAGGTTTCAGGGTGTTTCGCTGCATAGTCTGTAGCCCAGTGCACACCCATGCCATAAGTAATAATGCTGACGTCACTACCCTGTTGCACGTGTCTTGCCTTGCCTATCTCTATTGTATAATGTTCGTCGGGCACCATACCGCTTATACTGCGGTACATTGCCTTATGCTCAAAGAACAATACCGGGTTAGGATCTTCTATTGCGGCTATCATCAGGCCTTTTGCATCTTCCGGTGTAGAGGGGTACACTACTTTAAGCCCCGGTGTATGTACGAACCATGCTTCATTGCTCTGCGAATGGAAAGGCCCTGCGCCAACACCGCCGCCCGTAGGCATGCGTATCACTACATCAGCATTTTGTCCCCAGCGATAGTGTATCTTGGCCAGGTTATTAATGATCTGGTTAAAGCCCACTGTCACAAAATCAGCGAACTGCATTTCCATCATCGACTTAAAGCCCTTGATGGACAAGCCTAATGCTGTACCTACTATAGCACTTTCACAGAGTGGTGTATTACGTACACGTTCCTTGCCATATTGCTGCACAAAGCCTTCGGTCACTTTAAATGCGCCGCCATATTCCGCTATGTCCTGCCCCATCAGCACCAAGTTGGGGTTACGGTCCATTCCGGTTTTTAATCCTTCGGTTATGGCCTGTATAAATTTCTTTTCAGTACTTGCTCCTGATGGATGTACCACTGGCTTTGTCAGTGGTGCATATACATCACGCACCTCTTCTTCAGTGCAAGGCGTTACAGGCGGTGCTGCAAATCCTGTTGCCAGGCCGTCTTCTATTTCTTTTTGTATGCCTGCTCTTATATCTGCTATGTCATTCTCGGTCAGCACCTGTATATCCGTAAGATACTGTTCAAACTTTGCCACAGGGTCTTTCTTACCCCACTCTTCAAACAGCTCTTTGGGCACATATTTTACCCCGCTCGCCTCTTCATGCCCGCGCATACGAAAGGTCATGCATTCTATCAGTATTGGTTTCTGCTCTTTTATGCAATACTTACGCGCCTTGCTGATCTCGTTATATACCTCCAGTATGTTATTACCATCTATAGTTATACCCCTCATGCCGTAGCCTACCGCCCTGTCTGCCAGCTGCTCGCAGATGAACTGCTCACTGCTTGGCGTACTGAGCCCATAACCATTGTTCTCTACTACAAAAATCACTGGCAGTCCCCACACAGCCGCCACATTCAGTGCCTCATGAAAGTCACCTTCGCTGGTACCTCCGTCTCCGCTGAATGCCAGCGATACTTTATTTTCCTGTTTTAGTTTATGTGCCAGCGCTATACCATCAGCTATCGCCAGCTGCGGCCCCAGGTGAGAGATCATGCCGCATATATGGTATTCATTTGCCCCGAAGTGGAAAGAACGCTCTCGCCCTTTACTGAATCCTTCCTTACGTCCCTGCCATTGCATGAACAATTTATCAAAAGGCATCTTGCGCACCGTGAACACGCCCAGGTTCCTGTGCAGGGGCATGATGTATTCATCTTCGTCCAGTGCCATTGCTGCACCTACAGCTATTGCTTCCTGGCCTATGCCGCTAAACCATTTGCTTACCCTGCCCTGCCGCAGCAATACCAGCATCTTTTCCTCTATCATCCTGGGCCTTACCAGTTCAGTATATAATCGGATCAGTTGCTCATTACCCAGGCCGTTACGGTCAAATTGCATGTTCAAAATTTGTGTGCCGGCAAAAATAAGACCTATTTGGTCATTATTGGGGTTTACAGCGGTTCTTTACAGTAGAAACCATGCTTATTATATCCCTCATAACACAATGTGGCATGATTTTAGGATATACTATAATATGAAAAAATTGATCCTTATAGCGGCGGTTGCTTGCGGCAGTCTCTATACAACGAGTTTGAATGCACAGATAAGCGTTAACATCAATATAGGTTCACAACCTGTATGGGGACCTGTAGGCTACGATCATGTGGAATATTATTATATCCCTGATATCGATGCCTATTATTATGTGCCGAGACATGAATACATTTACATGGACAATAACCGCTGGGTTACTGTTACATCCCTTCCTCCGCGCTACAGGACGATAGACTTGTATACAGTTCATAAGGTAGTGATCAATGAGCCAAGCCCATGGTTGCACCACGAAAGATACCATAACCAATATATACAATATAAGGGAAAGCACGACCAACGTGTGATCAGGGATAGCCACGAAGAAAAATACTGGCAGAATCCGGGCCATCCCGAACATGGCAAATGGAAAGGTAATAACGGAAATCACAACGGGAATAATAACCCCGGCCATGGCAACGGAAACCCTCACCAAAACCGGCCGCCTGCAGGCCCTGGAAACGGCAACCCTCATCAAAACCGCCCCCCGATGGAACATGGAAATGGAAATGACCACGGACATGGTAACGAAGGACATGGCGACCAAGGACATGGTAACGAAGGACATGGTAATGGCGGCCACGATAAGGGCGGTCATGGACACGGCCACTAATTCCCGCTTCAAAAATTTAATAATAAAGGCCCACAAATCGTGGGCCTTTATTATTAAATGTACGTCATCAGCTTCCGTTAACACTCCCGTAATATTCCCGTAACAAACATAACATGTCCGTAATGATGGCGTAACAATATCATAACATAGGAATAAGACCTTCGCATAAATTTATAATATGCGTTATTTTATTTTATCCCTTGTAATGTGTTTATCGTTATCGCAGGCATTTGCTTCGGGGAAAATTACAGGAAAGATTACTGACGGCAAAAATGGCGAAACGGTGATCGGTGCAATCGTTACTGTACAAGGTTCCCCGGCAGGAGCAGCAACAGACATGGATGGAAATTTTGTACTATCCGTAGATGCTGGCACATACACCATATCTGTAAAGTATGTAGGCTACCAGGACAAAGAGATAGATGGTATAATAGTAACCGATGGTGTAGAGACGAATGTGAATGTGCTGCTTACCGCTGCAACAAATGAGCTGAAAGAAGTTGTGGTGCAGACCTCTGTTAAAAAGGAGAATATCAGCGCCATGATATTGTACCAGAAAAATACCAACACCGTAGCTCAGGTGGTATCTGCCGAGGCTATCAGGAAGTCGCCGGACAGGAATACCGGCGAAGTGCTGAAAAGAATATCATCGGCTTCTATACAGGAAGGCAAGTACCTCATTATCCGTGGCCTGGGAGATCGTTACAACCAGGCTATGCTGAATGGTTCTTTATTGTCGAGCACTGAGCCCGACCGTAAGACATTCTCTTTCGATCTGTTCCCTTCCGGTATGATAGATAATATCGTGATCAATAAAGCCGCAACGCCTGATCTTCCGGGTGAATTTGCAGGAGGACTAATACAGGTGAATACTAAAGATATTCCTTCCAGCAATTTCTTTACCATACAGGTAGGTAGCGGGGTCAACTCGCAGACTATCGGCAATGACTTCTATTATAATAAAGGTGGCAAAACTGACTGGTTAGGTATAGATGATGGTACACGCGCAGTACCGGCAAGCATGGTCGATAAAGATAAATTCAGGGAGCTTTCCGTTGATGAAAAGAATGCTATAGGAAAAGACTTTAAGAACGACTGGTCTTACCAGAAAAAAGCAGGCATGCCAAATGCTAGTATGCAGGCTTCAGGCGGACTGAACACACGTTTGATGAACAAGAAGTTCGGCGCTATTTTCGCAGTTAACTATAATAAGCAAAACCGCAAAACAGACATCACCCGTGCTTTCTACAACCAGACAGGAGCAATACAGAAAACACTTGATTATAACGAACAGTCTTATACTGAAGAGGTTTTAGCGGGTGCATTAGCCAACCTTTCGCTGGAGCTGAACAATAATAACAGGATCTCTTTTAAGAACCTGTTCAACATAAACGGCATGGACAATACGCTGTTGCGCAGTGGCCGTAATAATGATTATGGTGCTGATGTGAACGCTTACCAGCTTGCTTTCAAATCTACCCAGTATCTTACATCACAGTTGGTAGGTGCACACTACATTGAAAGTTCTAAAATAAAGGTAAACTGGAATACCAGCTATGTACGCCTGTACCAGAATCAGCCAAACCTGCGTCGCATGGAGTACAGGAAGCCGGATGGCGACAGTGTATACTATGCAAGTGTACAGAGCTACCTGCCATCACTCAACTCTGCAAGCAGGTTCTACTCAAAGCTTACTGACAATATAGTAATGGGTAGCGTAGATGCTGCCAAACAATTTAAAATTGGTGGCATGGCACAGTCGATCAAGACCGGCTATATGGTACAGAGTAAAGGCAGGGTGTTTAACTCAAGGCCATTTGGTATGACAGGTGGCAGCAATGAAAATAACCAGTTGGGTGCAGGTGAGATATTCGCTCCGGCAAACATAGGCGTAGCAAATGGTTACAACCTGTCAGAACTGAGCGACAAGGACTATGACTACACCGCAGCTAGCTTGCTGAATGCAGGTTTCCTGATGTTTGATAATGCAATTACAGAAAAGCTGAGAGCGGTTTGGGGTGTTCGTTATGAGAACTACGACCAGCAGCTGAATGGCTTCAGAAGCAACAAACCGGTAAACCTGGACAACAACACAGGCGACTTCCTGCCTTCTGTTAACCTTACTTACAAAGCAAACAGCAAAACCAATTTAAGGTTCTGCGCATCGCAAACAGTTATCCGTCCTGAATTCCGTGAGTTGTCTCCGTTTACGTTTTATGACTTCGAAATACTTGCTGCAGTCCAGGGAAATCCTGACCTGAAACGTACAAAGATCACTAACCTTGATCTGCGTTATGAGTTGTATCCCCGTTCAGGTGAGCTGATCACGGCGGGTGTATTCTATAAGAAATTTATAAACCCGATAGAGCAGTTCTATAACGAATCAGGTGTTAATACCTTTTCTTTCACATACGGCAATGCACCATCAGCAGCCAGTGAAGGCGTAGAGCTGGAATTCAGGAAGCACCTTGATTTCATACCTGGTAAAGCATTTAAGCCATTCACTGTTTTTGCCAACGTATCCTATATCCTGAACAAGGTGAACTTCACAACAACAGATGTTAATGGCAATGAAGTAAAGAGCAACAGGCCGATGCAGGGCCAGTCGCCATACGTAATAAACAGTGGGTTGCAATATGACGGTGAGGCCTCAGGTACCAGCGCCAGCCTTTTGTTCAATATGATAGGCCGCAGGATATACCTTGTAGGCAATGAGCAAAGCCCGAGCATATGGGAAGCACCAAGGCCGCTGTTCGACTTTATGGTGTCACAAAAGATCATGAAGAAAAAAGCAGACATCAAGTTTACCATCACAGATATCCTGAACCAAAAAGCTAATTTTTACCAGGATAAAAATGATAACGGTAAGTACGACAGCAATACAGACTTCCTGAGAATATCCCGTCTTACAGGCACCACATATTCTATCTCATTCCTGTATAACTTAAGATAAGCAACAGATCATTCTGTTATTAAAATGCCTCCCGCATATGCCGGGAGGCATTTTTTTTGCTGCATTTCATGGTCATTTGTTCACATTAAATTATCAATGGGTTAACCTACAGTTAAACAGGCGGTAATATTCCGGTAACATTCAATAATGAATTTTGCGGTATAAATTAAATATACAAAAACAATGAAAAAATTCGTTTTCGGCATCGCCGTACTTTCACTGATGTTTGCTGCATCGTGCAAAAAAGAAAAGAACACATCTACTCCTGTATCTACCGAAGATACTGCAGGATATGTGTTGAGTACAGACATTGCTGCCAACAGGACACTGAAAGCGGGCAAAACGTATACACTTACTAACCTGGTATATGTGAAAAGCGGCGCTACGCTTACTATCGAATCAGGCGTTACCATCAAAGTATCAAAAGGTAAAATAGCTATCGTAGTAGCAAGAGGTGCAAAGATCATGGCAGAAGGTACTGCTGCTGCTCCTATTGTACTTACATCAGCTGAGGCTGCTCCTGCACCGGGCGATTGGGGTGGTATAGTATTGCTGGGTAAGGCAACTACAAATGCTTCTTTCAATGGTGCTGCAGGTACAGGTGAAATAGAAGGTGGTATCAACAACGCTGCAGGCGATGGTCTGTATGGTGGTACTGATGACAATGATAACTCAGGTAAGCTGAAATATGTACGTATAGAATACGGTGGTTATCCTTTCCAGCCTGATAAGGAAGTGAACTCACTGACTATGGGCGGTGTAGGTCGTGGTACTGAAATAGACTACGTACAGTGCTCTTATGGTGGTGATGACGCTTTCGAATGGTTTGGTGGTACAGTAAACGCAAAACACCTGATCGCTTACAAAGGACTCGATGATGATTTCGATACAGATAACGGGTTCCGTGGTACCATCCAGTTCGCTATAGCTATCCGCGATAAGGATAAGGCAGACGTTTCCGGCTCTAATGGTTTTGAATCAGATAACGATGCAAGTGGTACAACTACTACACCTATCACTGCTCCGGTGTTCAGCAACATCACTATCATAGGCCCTAAGCAGGATGCAGGCACTACTATCGCTACTAACTTTAAGCGTGGTGCGCATATCCGTAGGAACAGCCGTTGTTCTATCTTCAATTCCGTGATAATGGGCTACCCTACAGGTATACTTATAGATGGTTCTAAATCAGGTACTAACCTGGTAAATAATGACATGGAATTAAAAGGCATAGTGCTTGCAGGTGATACAAAAGCTACTGATACAGTAGGTACTATAACGACTACATTAGGCGTATTAGGTACTTTCCTTACAGCTGATGCTTCATGGAACAATAGCGTAAAAGACAATACTTCTGATGCCGGTATAGTTGCAGCATATGGTGCTGGCGCAGCATTCGATCCTTCTATCACCGCAGGTTCTATGCTTGCTTCTGGTTATGTTGCAAGTGGTAAGCTGTCAGGCGCTACTACAGTAGCTTATCGTGGTGCAGTAGGTGTGGGTGACACATGGTGGAAAGGCTGGACCAAGTTCTAATCTTACTAAGTTTTTATTATTTGCAAAAGGCAATGTTTCTAAGAAACATTGCCTTTTTTGCTTTTGGTACATAAGCATATCGCATTATGTAATTAGCTCATGTGCAGGATAGTCCGCTATATCTCTATCCCGTGACCTTATAACCTATCAACTTATAACCAGATAACCTACCTTTGCTGCGTTTTATTAAATATTACTGAATGTCTGAAATAAGGCCCTTTTTGAGATTAAGCGGGTTGGAACCGCTCGTGATACGCCCGGAGATGAATTTTGTGAACGTGGGTGAGCGTACCAATGTTACGGGTTCCAAAAAATTCGCAAGGCTCATACGTGAAAATAAATATGAAGAGGCCTTGTCTGTTGCCCGCCAGCAGGTGGAGAACGGCGCGCAGGTATTGGACATCAACATGGACGATGCCCTGCTGGATGGCGTGCAGGCGATGACCACTTATGTAAACCTCTTACAGGCAGAACCTGATATCGCCAAGATACCTATCATGCTCGACTCTTCTAAGTTCGCTATCATAGAAGCGGGGCTGAAATGCATACAGGGAAAATGTATCGTTAACTCTATCTCCATGAAAGAAGGAGAAGAGAAATTTATAGAGCAGGCAGAGATATGCCGCAGCTATGGTGCATCAGTAATAGTAATGGCGTTTGACGAAGTAGGACAGGCCGATACCATACAACGCAAAGTAGAAATATCAGAACGCGCATACAAGATACTTACAGAGCAGGTTGGTTTTCCACCTGAGGATATCATATTCGACCTCAACATCTTTGCAATAGCAACGGGTATTGAGGAGCATAATAATTACGGGGTAGATTTTATTGAGGCTACCCGCATGGTGAAACAGAAAATGCCGCTCACAAAAATAAGTGGTGGTGTAAGTAACGTATCCTTCTCGTTCCGTGGCAATGAGCCGGTACGTGAGGCCATGCACAGCGTATTCCTGTACCATGCTATTAAAGCGGGTATGGACATGGGCATTGTGAACGCAGGCTCA
Organism: Flavipsychrobacter sp.; assembly: GCA_025963465.1. Lineage (GTDB taxonomy): Bacteria > Bacteroidota > Bacteroidia > Chitinophagales > Chitinophagaceae > Nemorincola. The sequence continues at coordinate 15,378 of JAOQAP010000181.1, read as the reverse complement.
CTGGTGGTTTATGACGAGATAGAGCCAACGCTGAAAGAGCTTTGCGAAGACGTGATACTGAACCGCAACCCTGAAGCTACAGAGCGCCTCGTAACATTTGCAGAGACCGTACAGGCAAAAGGCAAGGAAATAAAAGTAGATGATGCATGGCGTGGCACAGCCGTAGAAGAAAGGCTGAAGCATGCACTGGTAAACGGCATCACAGACTATATAGACGCAGACACCGAAGAAGCAAGGGCCAAATACCCAAAGCCACTTGACGTGATTGAAGGCCCTCTTATGGATGGCATGAACGTAGTGGGCGACCTGTTCGGCAGCGGAAAGATGTTCCTGCCGCAGGTGGTGAAGAGCGCGCGTGTAATGAAGAAGAGCGTAGCATACCTGTTCCCGTTCATAGAGGCGGAGAAAGAAGAACGCAGGCTGGCGCATATAGCCGCAGGCACAATAAATGAAGAGAATGCAGGTGCAGCCAAAATACTGATGGCCACCGTAAAAGGTGATGTGCATGATATAGGTAAGAACATAGTAGGTGTGGTATTGGGTTGCAATGGCTATGACATTATAGACATGGGTGTAATGGTACCTGCTGATAAAATACTGGACACAGCAATAAGAGAGAAAGTAGACGTAATAGGCCTTAGCGGGCTCATCACCCCATCGCTAGACGAGATGGTACATGTGGCTAAGGAAATGAAACGTCGTGGTATGACACAGCCATTACTGATAGGTGGTGCCACTACCAGCCGCATGCATACTGCCGTGAAAATAGCACAGCAATATGACAACGGTGTAGTGTACGTGCTGGATGCAAGCCGTAGCGTTACCACAGTAGGCAATCTGCTGAACAAAGAAACAAAAACACAATTCCTCAGCGGCATCAATGAAGAGTATGACAAGCTGCGGGATGATTTCGCGAATAAGAAATCTGCCAAACAATATATACCGCTTGCACAGGCCCAGGCCAATGCAGTGAAGATAGACTGGAGCACGTATACGCCTCCTGTTCCTGCTTTACTCGGTGTACAGCCTTTCCCTGATTATGACCTGAACGAGATCAGGAAATATATAGACTGGGGGCCATTCTTTATATCCTGGGAAATGCGTGGCAAGTTCCCTGAGATACTGAATGATGCAAATGTAGGAGTAGAAGCTACCAAGCTATACAACGATGCTAATGCATTGCTGGATAAAATAATCAATGAAAAGTGGCTGACCGCCAAAGGCGTAATAGGCTTCTGGGAAGCGCTGAAGACCGCACCTGATACCATCGTACTGAAAGATGTGCATGGAAAAGAGCTGGCGCAACTGGAATCACTGAGGCAGCAGATAAAGAAAGCACCGGGCCAACCTAACTTCTCCCTTTCCGACTTTGTTCGCCCGCACACATTCAGCGAGCATGAGCCTAAAGACTATATGGGCGCGTTTGCCGTGAGCATACATGGCATGGAGCCCCACATCAAAAAATTCGCAGACGACCTCGATGATTATAACAAGATCATGCTGCAGGCCATAGGCGACAGGCTGGCAGAGGCTTTTGCCGAAGTGCTGCACAAGCGCACCAGGACAGAGTTCTGGGGCTACATAAAGGACGAGGCAATACCTATAGAAGAACTGGTAAAGGAAAAGTACCAGGGCATACGTCCTGCACCGGGCTACCCTGCCTGCCCTGACCATACCGAGAAGTACAAGCTGTTCGACCTGCTGAATGCTACGGAACATGCGGGCATCACGCTTACCGAATCACTGGCTATGTACCCCGGCGCATCTGTATGCGGCTGGTATTTCAGCCACCCGGAGAGCACCTACTTTGGTGTGAACAAAATACTCGACGACCAGCTTCACGACTATACCAAACGTAAGGGCATGAGCCTCGAAGACATGAGCAGGTGGTTATCTCCTGTATTAGACTAAGTGACGTAAAGACAAAGCAAAAAGTGAGCGAAGCACAACAACAACCGGTACCAACCACCACACCCACGCAGTCTAAACCATTGCGTATAGCGGCTACTATTGTTTCCTATATCTGTCACCCGGTATTTTCTCCGCTGGTGCTGGCATGGGTTATCTACAAGCTTAACCCTGACAGCTTTACGGGCGTGCCGCCAAAGCAGCTGGGCCTGTGGTTCATCAGCATTGGTCTTACCGCTGTGTTCTTCCCGTTGTTCAGCATTGCGTTGATGAAGCCGCTGGGTTTTATCAGCAGCTACCATATGCCTACTGCACGTGAGCGCACCATACCGCTCATGACCTCCATGATCTTTTACTTCTGGATCACGCACGTGTTCAACACTATGGCGGGCACTCCCCCACCACTGGCATTGAAGGTGCTGCTGCTGGGCAATTTCTGGGGTATCATCATCCTGTTCCTCATCAATATCTTTACCAAGATAAGTATGCACACCGCTGCCGCAGGCAGTATGATAGGCATACTCATAGTGCTCATGATCTCCAGCCCGGTCAACCTGGTGCTGCCGCTGTTCGCGGGTATTATTATAGCCGGCATCATTGGCACTTCGCGTGCGACACTCGGCGCGCATCAGCGTGGCGATATATGGCTGGGCTACATAGTGGGCATCATAGTGCAGCTGGCTGCTTATGTGTACATGAAATAAACAAACAACATAACTTTACCTCTTAATTGCAATATATGTCACAGCAATTCTCTACTGATAAAGCGCCTAAGCCGGTTGGCTTATACCCTCATGCACGCCGTGCGGGCAACCTGTTATTCCTCTCCGGTGTAGGCCCTCGCAAGGCAGGATCTGACGAGATCCCCGGCCTCACTACCGACAAGCACGGCAACTACATCGCTTTCGATTTTGAAGCGCAGTGCCGCAGCGTGTTTGATAATGTGCGCACCATACTGGAAGAAAGCGGCAGCAGCTGGGACAAGCTCATAGACGTTACCGTGTTCCTCGTAAACATGAAGCGCGACTTCCAGACCTACAACAAGATATACGCCGAATACTTCAAAGACAATCAGCCATGCCGCACCACCATCGGCATCGACTCCCTGCCTACAGCCATTACCATTGAGCTGAAGTGCATCGCTACTATTGATTAGTTTTTTAAGTTAAAACTTAAAAGTGAAAACCTCAAAGTATGTTGTTGCAATAAACTAATGATGACTGCAAACAACAATAGAATTACTAAAGCTCAATAACCTCGATGGTGCATTCCCCCTTTGTGCGTTAGCTTTTGTGCGATTGAGAAGGGGGCAAGGGGGATGTTTCTTTATTACTTACTCCAGATTATAATACAGAGAACTAAAGCGTACGGATACCGTACGCTTTAGTTCTTTATAACCATCAACTATTATCTATTCACTATTAGTTGTCCACTCTTCGCTTACTCCTCTCACTTTGAGGTTTTAACTTTTCACTTCCAAGTTATCCGCTCTTCACTCCCTCAACTTTGAGGTTTTCACTTCTAACTTTTCACTTAAACTCCCACCATCAGCGGCATCAGCAGCATCAGTACGTCTTCGTTATCTGTCTTGTCTATAGAACGGAAGATACCTGCGCGGGTAGGCGTGCTCAGTTCCACCTGTATCTCGTTGCCGTCCAGGTTGTTCACCATTTCCACCATCAGCTTTGCGTTAAAGGCTATTTTCATATCCTCACCGCTGTACTGGCAGCTCAGCATTTCCTTTCCTTCGTAGCTGAAGTCAATATCCTGTGCGCTTATCTGCAGTGCATTGCCGTTAATGTCCATTACTACCTGGTTGGTAGTCTTGTTGGCAAAGATGCTTACGCGACGCAGCGCACCTACAAAGTCAGCACGGTTTATGGTGAGCCTGTAAGGGTTGTCCAGCGGTATTACTGCCTTGTAGTCTGGGTAGCGTGCATCTATCAGGCGGCAGCTGAGGCTCAGCTTATCACCCGTTACGAACAGGTGACTGCCGTTGTATGCCAGTTGCAGCAAGCTCTCATCAGCAGCCAGCGTTGCGCGCAGCTGTTGCAGTGGTTTCTTAGGTACTACAAAGCCTTCCTTTGCAGGGCAGCTGATATCCGTTCTGCGGAACTGCACCAGGCGGTGCGCATCTGTAGATACGAATGTGATATTATCAGGCGCCAGCTCAAAGTAAACGCCGGTCATAGCAGGGCGCAGGGTATCTGCACTTACTGCGAACAATGTTTTGTTGATGCACTCCAGCAGCGCTATAGATGGCATGCTGAAAGCGGTAGTATCTCCGGGGGCCGGTTCTTTCGGAAAGTCATCGGCCTTTTCACCGCCTATGCGGTACTTGCCCACATCGCTCGACATTTCTATAGAAAGGTCCTGCTCATTGATATTAAAAGTGATCGGCTGTTCCGGAAGGTTCTTCAGGTAGTCGGTCAGTATTTTAGACGGTATGCATATACGGCCGTTGCCGTCCGCATCGTTCACTTCCATCTGCACCCGCATCATGGTTTCCAGGTCGGTAGCGGTGAGGGTAAGCGTATTGCCACGTAATTCAAATAAAAAATCCTCGAGTACAGACAATACTGTATTGGCACTGATCACGCCACTGATCTGCTGCAGATTTTTAAGTAAGGCCGTTGAAGTAACTATGAAGCGCATTTATATTATTGGTTTTGAACAAAGATATTTTAAATAAAGGCAAATTTTGCCGCCCGCAAAGGCCAACAGCCCCAATGTGGATAAATAACTGAAAAACGCGAACCTGCGGGCTTAAAAACGAATTGAGGTACGAAACAAGGATCTTAGCGACTCTGCGTCTTTGCGAGACACTTACTCTGCCTCCACCTTGCGGGTAACCGCTAAAATAAGTGCAATAACGCCAAAAAGTAACAGGCTATGTACCATATACCCCTCGTGCTTCCATACCAGGAAACCCAAAACCCAGCCTATGAGCAGTAGCGTAGCAATGAAATATAGAAGATTCCTGAAGACCATGATTTACTACAGTAAAAATACACATTCCCGCTACAATAGCTAATGCCTGAATACGATTATACGACTTTTAACAAATACCAGCCTGAACCTTGAATTTCCCCATATCCGCTGCAAATTCAAATTTCCCATGCTCGAATTGATAATCAACCTTTTAGACCATTCAAATTTCCCATTTTCACCCCGGCCTGAACCTTGATTTACCTGATCAAAGGGATAATATTGTTTTTCCTGGCGAACCTGCAAATTGTGCAATTGCGCAATTTTGGGTGAAAATTTTGTTTCCGGGCAAATATGTTTGCTTGAGTTGATTACCAATACCTTTTTGCGCAAAGTGCGCAAAATAATTGCCCAATTCTTGCGCACTTTTTGCCCGTCTATGCAGCCGGACAGGCCCCGATGCGCAATTTATCTGAATCGCGGATTAAATACTGATTTTGGTTTACACAAGGGTTATCTGATACCGTCCGCCACAAATTTCGGAAGAGTACTGCGAACAAACAAGGACAAAAATCTATGATAAGACGAAAATTGTAGTATCATAGAAATTAGTTTGCACGTCTGATGAGGGTTTAAGCTGATTCTGAGTTTTTTTGCCGGCTATTCTGTATTGACAAGGTTAATGCTCTGTTTAAGTCTGTTGAGTAAGTGAATCATTATAATTTAAAATAATAATAATGACAGGCTTGTGACCACATAATCAACTAATAACATTTTAACAAAATTTTGGTATATTTATATTGTAAACCGACACTATGCATAAAGCCTTATATTTATCACTTATCCTGATTTCCTGCAGATTCTTTGCTACAGCACAAACATGGGAGAAAAATTATTCCGGCTCACCTGAATTCTCTCGTATATCAAACTTCGGGTGTTATGATTATACTGAAGCAAAAGGCGGACTAATGTGTGTAGATGGAGGTTCTGACCCTTCAACTTATATCTTTAATACATGCCTAATTCGGATAAACAGGTATGGAGATACATTGTGGACTAAGTGGAATAGCCTGGATGCATATGGCATGCGCGCAACACCAAACTCAATCGCACAGTTAACAAACGGAGACTACATTATTGGAGCAACGCTGACACCAGATAATCTAAGTCATGATGATGATTATGGTTTTTTTTGCAGAATTGACTCAAACGGCAAACTGCTCCATTCTATGAGGAAAGGCTATACATACTATGGCTATTCGGATGCTTATCACAATGTAATGAAAACTAACGATGGTGGATACTATATAACTTATAGCAAAGATTCATTTTATAATATCGTTGAAAAATATAACGACTTTTACGAGCGACGTAATTACATTGACAAGTATGATAGCAATAATATTTTATTGTGGAGTAAATCCTCTTCAGACATTCTCGTAACCCCGTCTTTCGAATTTAAAATTATTGCTGATCGCTCAGCAAATGATGAAATTGTCTATTTTCTGGCGAATAAAATAGGGAAGATCAATTCAGATGGCACATTAAATTATGAATTTTACATTGATAGCCCTTTCTCGAAAATTCGTGGAGTTGATTATATATCGTGTACTTCTGATTCAGGATTTTTGATGAGAATTTATGATTCTACAACCAGGTTGTGCAAATTTGATCGTTCGGGCAAGTTAATTCACTCATTCACTATTGATAGTGTGAATCCGTCCTGCTATGCTGTTGAACTATCAAATGGCAAATACCTGACAGCATCATATGAATACAACGGATTTCACATTTACGATAAAAATTTAAATCTTCTTGACTCTATAACCCGTACACCCAAACAAAATAAAGGATATATCCTGGCATTAGTGCCAAATAAACAAGGCGGTGCGTTTTATACACATACTATATATGACACCTCCTTACCGCGTATCCATATAGGAGCTGTCAACTTTGACAGCCTGTTCAACATTCATCACCACCTTGCAATATCTATGTATAGCAACTGCCTGGTGCCGGGAGATACCAGTCACCTTCATGTTTCATTTGCCAACATAGGAACAAGGAATATAGACAGCACTACGGCTATCGTAGTACTGGATTCTAATGTTTCTTTCATTTCCTCTGTACCTCCTCCTGTTTCTATTTCGGGCGATACCCTTTTATATACTATTGACAGTCTTCACGATGGCATTACAGATAGTGTGGTAATAAGCTTATACATTGATACCTCTTTGGGACTTGGCGCATTGCTTACGTTTCATAGCATGTCGCCTTACATCAATAATATTGGCATTGGTGACGACACAACCACTTATTGCGGAACTACAATTTCCTCATTAGACCCTAACTTCAAATCGGTAAACAGGCAGTATAATTTTACGCCAGACAAGCCACTTGTGTACACGATAGGTTTTGAGAATACAGGTAATTATTTTGCAAAAAAGGTTGTTATACTTGACACCATAGACAGTCATCTGGATGTAACTACATTAAAAGTACTGGGTGCGAGCCCAAAGAATCCAACACTTACATGGACAAATGACCATGTGGTAACATTCACCTTCAGTGATATACATTTACCCGACAGCGCTTCTGATCCGGAAGGTGCTCATGGCCAGGTTGTTTACTCAATTAACACCAAGAGTACTGCCTCAATAAATGATGCGATAAACAACACCGCGTATATTTTCTTTGACTACAATGATCCGGTTGTAACAAACACGACTACGAATATTATCAGTAAAGCAAATGGCCCAAGATCAGATACCAGTAAAACATTATCGAATAATTTTACCGTTTCCCCTAATCCGTCGACAGGTATCATCACCATAAATTTGCCGTCATCGAGCAGTATATGGAACATTACCCTCTCAGATGCATTTGGGAAGGTGCATAGCAAAGAAATATACACTGGTAATACAATAAGCATCAATCCCAAAGTACCACAAGGTGTATACTTCCTTAAAGCAACCAGCATTGATGGTAAACAGAACTTAATAAAGAAAATAGTGCGGGAATAAATAGCGGAACAGGAAACGCAATATACCCCACGTTAAGACATAGTATTCTTGACTTCACCCTTGCAGAAACCGATCTCCGGACAACTACTTTTACAGGAATGCTTTACATTTATAAGAAATGCTTTATGAACAAAACGTTAGCACTATTTGTAGGCTGCTTATTATTTCAGCTGGTGCATGCCTGGGTGCAAAAACCATGTACCGTGAATTTCCCTGTTCCTGCTGATACTATCTCTCTTGGCAAGGGTATGTATATGTACACGGGGCGGGTACTGATGTGTGTGCCGCAAGGTGGCAAGCATGTAAGACAGGTAGCCATATTACTACCGAAACTGGTAGTAAATACTGATACCAACGGAGTGCTGATACCCGGCAAGCAAAACCCTGTAATAAATGTAACGATAACGTCACCACAAACTCCGGGGCCTAATCATACAATGCTGCTTTATGATGTAACATATAACAACACAGCATTCAGACATAATACAGAGTTGAAACTGACAGCCGGTGTATATGACGGACAGCCAGTAAACTATGATTACTATTGTGATTATATAATAGTGGCAAAGCAGGCAAAATAATATGCCCATGTTTAGCTTTTAGCAAAATAATTGCATAATCAGGATTAAAATAATTTTTCCTACCCATTCAACTTTACCCAACAACTGCAGTCAAAGGGTTGTAAAACAAACCCTTATGAAGCTATTGCTGGTCATGCTTTGCATGCTGTGTATGGTAATGCCTGTAGAGAGCCGCGCGGCCTATTATACACCTGTTGCAGCAAAAGTTGTTTCAAGCACACCCGCCACAGGGCAGGCAGGCAGTTTTCATGAACGGGGAAACAAGTATGCCCACATGCACCGGTTCAGGGGCACACGCCATAGCTTCCTGGGGGTGCTGGCGTTTACTTTTTCGTGCATTGGCTCTGTGGCTGTAGTGGTGGCGCTGGTGGCGGCGATAGCGGCGGTGCCTACAGCTCCTTTTGTGTTGGCTGTATATGCGGCAGATCTGCTGGGTATCGTGTTAGGCATCATCAGCTTTAATGATACTGCAGGAAGCGATGCTGTTCTCCTGGCGCTTGCTAATTTGCTGGCGCTGTTTTTAGGCGGCGCTATTTACCAAGCCACTAAGGGCAATTATTTGCCGCTGCTGAAACTGTTGAGAATATTTACGAAGCACTAGATGGTTCATGGTAAACTCATCATTATTAAACATCCTCTTACCCCTTCGCCGGCACACATAGCTGCGTTAAAGGGGGAATACTGCAACAAGAACATTGAGCTTTAGTAATTCTATCTATTTATTGCGCAAAATAAAAACGCCCCGCATATATTGCGGGGCGCTAACAACAATCCTAATTACAAATTCCCAATTCCTAATTCCATCTACAGCAATCCTCTCACTTTATCTATGACAGCCTGCATATTACTTACGTCCTGTCCGCCTGCTGTGGCTATGGCTTTAGAGCCGCCGCCGCCGCCTTTGATAAGAGGTGCTACATGTTCTTTGATTATTTTGCCTGCGTCCAATCCTTTTGCTGCAGTTACTTTTTCATCCACGCCCACAGCCACGAATGGCTTGCCATCTATATTGGCACACAGCACTATCACGTGGTCGTTCAGGTGGCTCTTCAGGTCGGTACACAGTTTCTTCAGCGCATCTGCACTGCTCACTGATACCATCTGGCCTATAAAGCTCACCTGGTTAATGATCTCATCTTTGGTGAGCAGCTCATTGCGCACACCTACCAGTTGGCGCGCCTCCAGGCTGTCCACATGTTTTTCCAGCTGTGCTTTTTCTTCCTGCAGCTTTTCTATTGCTTTCAGGGGGTCTTTAGCGTTCTTCAGTTGCGCCTGTATATTGCTGATGAGCTGCAGCTGGCTGTTGATAAAATGCTCAGCCGCCACACCGCTCACCGCTTCCATACGGCGCACACCTGCTGCTACTGCGCTTTCGCTCAGTATCTTAAAATAACCGAGCTGCCCGGTAGCGCCTACGTGCGTACCACCACACAACTCTAAAGAATATTTTTCATCCATGATAACCACGCGAACTATGTTACCATACTTCTCGCCAAACAATGCCATAGCACCCAGTGCTACCGCTTCGTCCTTGGTCATCTCTTTTATTACTACAGGTATGTTCTCCCTTATCTTCTGGTTCACTATAGTTTCTATCTGCGCTATCTCTTCATCGGTCACCTTAGCAAAGTGCGAGAAGTCGAAACGCAGGTTGTCCTTGTTCACCAGCGACCCTTTTTGTGCAACGTGCGTACCCAGCACTTCGCGTAGTGCTGCATGCAACAGGTGGGTAGCGCTGTGGTGCATGGTTGTGTCCAGGCGCCTTATGGCATCTACCTTTGCATGTACAGGTGCGCTCACGTTCTCCGGCATTACTTCCGCAAAGTGTATCGTGAGGCCGTCCTCTTTTTTAGTATCGGTTATCTGTATGCTTTCATTCGGGAAGATGAACTCACCGGTATCGCCTACCTGGCCGCCGCTTTCTGCATAGAACGGTGTTACATCCAGCACCAGCTGAAAGCATTCTTTACCTTTTGATGTTACCCTGCGGTACTTGAGTATAGATGCATCAGCCTCCATGTGATCGTAGCCTACAAACTTTGTGGTGTTGCTATCTTTTACAATCACCCAGTCGTCAGTATCCAGTGCAGTAGCTGCGCGGCTGCGGGTCTTCTGCTCCTGCAGCGCTTTATCGAAAGCTACTTCATCTACCTGCAAGCCATGCTCGCTACCTATGAGCCTGGTAAGATCTATAGGAAAACCAAATGTATCGTATAGCTCAAACGCCGCCTTACCATCTATTATATTGGTGTTGCGCGATTTTGTATCGTTTACTATGTCGTCTATTTTCTTCAGCCCTTTGTCCAGTGTACGCAGGAATGCATCTTCTTCTTCCTTCACCACTTTACTTACCAGCCCTATCTGCATCTGCAATTCAGGGAACACTTCTTCAAACTGTTTTGCCAGCACAGGCATCAGCTTATGCAGCAATGGCTGTTTGAAATCGAGGTAAGAATAGTAGTAACGCACTGCACGGCGCAGGATACGGCGTATTACATAACCGGCACCTGTATTAGACGGTAACTGGCCATCTGCAATGGTGAAACCTATAGCGCGTATATGATCGCTCAGTACACGGAAAGCTATATCCTGCTTGCTGTCGGTATAGCCGTATTTTTTGCCGGTCATCGTTTCTATGGCAGCAATAGTACCTGTGAACAGGTCAGTGTCATAATTGCTCTGCTTGCCCTGCAGCACACGCACCAGCCTTTCCAGGCCCATGCCTGTGTCCACATGCTTTGCAGGCAACGGCACAAGAGATCCGTCCTTCTGGCGGTTGAACTGCATGAACACATTGTTCCATATCTCTATCACCTGCGGGTGGTCTGCATTTACCAGCTTGCTGCCGGGCACTATAGCTTTTTCAGCTTCGGTGCGACAGTCCACATGTATCTCAGAGCACGGGCCGCACGGGCCTGTATCGCCCATCTCCCAGAAGTTATCTTTCTTATTGCCCATGAGTATACGGTCTTCCGCTACATACTGTTTCCAGTAGCCATAAGCTTCCTCATCCATCGGCAGGTTCTCCGCTGCATCTCCCTGGAAGACTGTTACGTACAGCTTATCCTTAGGTATGCCATATACTTCAGTGAGCAGTTCCCAGCTCCATGCTATTGCTTCTTTCTTGAAGTAGTCGCCAAAGCTCCAGTTGCCCAGCATCTCGAACATGGTATGGTGGTAGGTATCTACACCCACTTCTTCCAGGTCGTTATGCTTGCCGCTTACGCGCAGGCACTTTTGTGTATCAGCTATGCGGGTATTGGCCGGCCGGCCATTGCCCAGGAAAAAATCTTTGAACTGGTTCATACCCGCATTGGTAAACAGCAGGGTCGGGTCATTCTTCACCACTATAGGCGCCGATGGCACTATGTCGTGGCCTTTGCTTTTGAAAAAATCTAAAAATTGTTTCCGTATCTCGTTTGCAGTAAGCATTATATATAAGAATTGGCTGCAAAACTAAGGAAAGTGACTGGCAGTAACTAGTACAGGGCAAAAATGCTGTTTGTCAGGCCTGCGGCTTGTTGTACTGCGGTTTGGTGGTGGGCAGCTGCATGAATGCAGGGTCGAACAGGTTTTTGTCCAGCTGCTTATCCGGCTTCTTGGTAATGAGGCGGTGGAGAACGATGGTAAATGACGCACCTTTGTTTAAACCCTTGCTGTCGGCAAGCAGCTTACCGGCGTGCTTTTCTATAATTTTTTTGCTCAGGTACAAGCCAAGGCCCACGGATGCTTCGCCCTTTGTGCCTTTCTTTCCTGCCTTAGTAAAGCGGTCGAATATGCGCTCGAGGTCTTCGGGCTTAAGACCCATGCCTTCGTCCCTTATACATAGCGTTATTTTGTCCATTTCCTGGTGGCCGGTAATATGTATGGTCTTCCCATCCGGCGAGAACTTGATGGCATTGCCAATAATATTTCTCACTGCCTGGGTAAACAGATCGGCCTGCACATATATGTATACAGACCTGTCGATGTCGATGTCCAGTTTCAGGTGCTTTTCAGCAATGGCAAAATCGAAAAAGGTAATGGTCTCCCGCACTATCTTCTCCATGTTTATGTTCGACATGCCGAACACATGATTATCTTCTTTCAGCATGAGCAATATGTTCTCCAGCATGCGCAGCAGGCCTTTGCACTCATTGGCTATATAATCGGCATAGAGGGAAATATCGCCTTCTTCATCAAATTTTATCAGGTTGCTCAGGCTCATGATACGGCCTACAGGGCTGCGCAGGTCGTGCGAGAGCAGGTCTATCATGTCCGTCTTTTCCACATTCAGGGCATCGAGCTGGGTGATGGTAGCATGTATATTTTTGAGGAGGAGGCCGGCCTCATCACTGGTATGGGTGGGCAGCTGTGGTATCTCCTGCGACACTACATAATTGTTGAGGGCCTGTTTTGCAAGCCGGAGGGGATTTACCATTTTATTATACAGGTACATAATTCCCCCTATAGCTACCCCCGAAAGTATGAGCACAAGAAGAACGGCTACCCACGGAGACACTTCTATGTAGCCGGCGGAGATCATTAAAAATATGATCAGTTCCGTTACAGCAAGCAGTACTACCGGGACAGCAATCAAAAAACCCCTGGACGAATATTTTTTACCTTCGGGAGGCATCTTTAATATGCTTATAGATTTTGCAGATATAAGGTGATAAAAATAGGTTATTTCTTTCATTAACAAGTGTTTTACATAAATAAAATTTTATTTGTTAACGGATAAATTAGCATTTTGTCAAATAGTTCACAAACAATTAGGTTGTTTTGCATGTTCATAGCCACATACAATGTCTTACATAAAAAAAGCTGAAAAGCTGGGGAAGGAATATCAGAATATCATACCTACCACGCAAACCACAGAAAGTATGTGGAAGATGATGTGGAAGTTTGCGACCGTCAAGGGACAACGCGAACCAGACAAACAGCTGGGGCCATTTGTAACTGACGCTGCCATATATAAAACACCACCGGTAAGCGGGCTGCGCATTACCTGGCTGGGCCACTCATCGCTGCTGATAGAAATAGATGGGAAACGTATACTTACTGACCCTGTATGGGGGAGGGCTTCTTTTCTCACGTTCATGGGGCCAAAGCGATTTTTTGAGGCACCTATATCGCTGGAAGACCTGCCTCCTTTGGATGCTATCATATTGTCTCACGACCATTATGACCACCTGGACTACCATGTAATAAAGAAGCTGGCACATATTATGGATACACCTGTGTTGTGCTCCATAGGCGTAGGCGATATAATAGAAAAATGGGGCGTGAGCCGTAGCCGCATTACGGAAATGGACTGGACAGATAAAGCAATGGTAGGCAGCGATTGCAGTATCATGGCATTACCTGCAAGGCATTTTTCAGGAAGAAGCCTGACCAACAGGAACCAGACGCTGTGGTCATCATTTGTAATAAAAGGACATACGCATAATATCTATTTCGGCGCAGACTCCGGCATTCACCCTGCATTTAAAGAAATAGGTGATATGTACGGGCCTTTTGACCTTACCATGCTGGAAATAGGCGCTTATGGTGAAGGATGGTCTAATATACATATGGGGCCAGCTAATGCCAGCGAAGCCCACCTGGCCCTGAAAGGCAAAGTATGATGCCCATACACTGGGGCACCTTTAACCTGGCTTTCCATCCATGGGACGAACCTATAGAACTATTGCAGAAAATTGCAGAGCAGAAGAACATAACACTATTTGTGCCTAAGCCGGGAGCACCAACGGAAGTGACCGGAGCGCATAATTCGAAGTGGTGGGTGTAACTGCTTAAATTTATAATTTACGTAGCTTGCAGTAGGAACAAATATGCATAACCACGACCATAGCCATGAAGGACATCACCACCATCACCAGGTAACGCCTGCCGATGTGGCGAATAAAGCCTTTGTAGCAGGGATCATACTGAACAGTGTATATGTTGTGGCGCAGGCTGTTGCCGGATTTATGACAGGCTCTATGGCACTGCTCAGTGATGCGGGACATAACCTGAGCGATGTAGCCAGCCTGGCATTATCACTCATCGCTTTTAAGCTTGCCAAGGTAAAGGCGACCGATACATTTACATACGGTTATAAAAAGTCGACAATTCTGGCAGGCCTGACCAATGCAGTGATCCTGCTGATCGCTATCGGTTTGTTAGGGTTTGAATCTATTAGTCGCATATTTCATCCGCAGCCTATCGAGGGTGGAATAGTGGCTATCGTAGCAAGTATAGGCATCGCCGTAAATTTTGGTTCAGCAATGTTCTTCTATAAAAATAAGGACCATGATATTAATACGAAGGGTGCCTACCTGCACCTGCTGACCGACGCCCTGGTATCACTAGGCGTGGTGGTAGCAGGTATCGTTATCAAGTATACTAACTGGTATTGGCTGGATGGCGCGGTGAGCGTGGCGATACTTATTGTGATACTTGTGGGTACCTGGTCGCTACTTACAGACAGCCTGCGCATGTCGGTGGATGCAGTGCCTGCCAATGTGGAGGTAGCGAGTATAGAGCAGCTGATACTAAAGGTAAAAGGTGTGGAGAGCATACACCATATGCATATATGGCCCATGAGCACTACAGAGAATGCCCTTACAACTCACCTGGTGCTGAATGAACAACTCACATTTGATGAAAAAATGAAACTGGTACATAAAATAAAGCATGAGCTGATGCACAATAATATTCACCACTCTACAATAGAACTGGAATCGGCAAACAGGCCGTGTGAAGAAACCGATTGCTTATCAGCTGATGAATAAAAAGAGAACGCCCGCAAAATGCGGGCGTTCTCTTTTTATGTGGTAACTGCTTTGCTTAAGGGGCAATAGCGTAGTTGATGTTGCATTTTTCTTCTCCGTCAGTCCTGATCAGAGTAAGGTGGTTAGCCTCTACCATTGGCACCATGTACTTTGCAGTAGCACCTGTTTTGTGTTTTTTCA
>JAOQAP010000180.1 GCA_025963465.1 Flavipsychrobacter sp. | reverse complement strand
CCCATTACTCATTGGCCTGTTCTTTTATATTGTTTTAAAAAACGATAGTGTAAAAAACCTGTTCAGCTATAAATTCATTCCTGTTATTGGTGGTATGTGCTATTCTATTTACCTGCTGCATTACACTATTATCTCTATTATTGGGCGCTATACCACCGGCATTCATTTCACCTCTTATTATCTGCCGAATCTCATCTTACAGATTGTATTATTGGGTATTCCTATTCTGTTCATATCAGCAGTCTTCTATTATTTTATAGAACAACCATTCATGTCGGGGAAATGGGTGAATATGCTGCTGAGAAAAGAGCACAATGGAGACCGACCCGGATCCCTTAATCAATAAATTGTCACTAAAAAATAATTAGTCTTTCATTTTATCCACACTGTTCAGCCATTTTTACAATTCCACAACAGTTTTTCTCCGAAGTAGTAGTTTTTCAATTCATTACTCGGGATTTTCTTTGTACCTTTGTGCGACCGCAAGAGCTACCTCTCCCTATTTATTTTAATATCAAAGCTGCGCACCGGTCATTACAAAACAGGAGCGTTATGACGAAATATATATTTGTAACCGGTGGTGTTACATCTTCATTAGGAAAAGGCATTATTGCAGCATCATTGGCCAAGCTGCTTCAGGCACGTGGGTTTACTACCACTATCCAGAAATTCGACCCTTATATCAACGTAGATCCGGGAACACTGAACCCTTATGAGCATGGCGAATGCTATGTAACAGAAGATGGTGCGGAAACTGACCTTGACCTTGGCCACTACGAGCGTTATCTCAATACATTTACCTCTCAGGCAAACAATGTGACCACAGGCCGCATATACCAGCATGTGATCACCAAAGAGCGTGAAGGTGCTTACCTGGGTAAGACCGTGCAGGTAATACCACACATTACAGATGAAATAAAACGCCGCATGCAATTGCTGGGCGAAGACAATCAGTTTGATATTGTTATTACAGAGCTTGGCGGTACAGTAGGTGATATAGAATCACTACCCTATATAGAGGCTGTCCGCCAGTTGAAATGGGAAATGGGCTCTGAGAACTGCCTGGTAGTGCACCTGACACTGATCCCTTACCTGCGGGCTGCTAAAGAGCTGAAAACAAAGCCTACACAGCATTCCGTGAAAATGATGAGTGAGCATGGGCTGTTGCCTGACGTATTGGTTTGTCGTACGGAAGAGCCGCTGAATAAGGAAATAAAAAGAAAAATAGCCCTGTTTTGCAACGTAACACAGGATGCAGTAATAGAAGCACTGGATGCGGATACCATATATGGTGTACCGTTGGAAATGATGCGTGAAAGGCTGGATGTGATCTGCCTTGAAAAACTGGAAATGCCGATGGGCAAGGACCCGGACATGAGCAAGTGGAAAGAATTCCTGAATAAACTGCGCTACCCGAAAAGTAAAGTGACGATAGGCCTGATAGGCAAGTACGTAGAGCTGCAGGATGCTTACAAATCGATACTGGAAGCACTGATACATGCAGGTGCAATGAATGAGTGTAAAGTTGAAGTACGCAACATACACTCAGAATACCTTACCAAAGACAATGCAAAAGACAGCCTGCACAACCTGGACGCTATACTTGTAGCTCCTGGCTTTGGCAGCCGTGGTATAGAAGGTAAGATAGACGCGATACGCTATGCGAGAGAAAACAAAATACCGTTCTTTGGCATATGCCTGGGTATGCAGATGGCATGCGTGGAGTTTGCACGTAATGTGCTGAACATGCCGAAAGCACACTCTACAGAAATGGACCCGGATACAGACCAGGGTGTTATCTGTATGATGGAAGAACAAAAATCAATAACCATAAAAGGTGGCACCATGCGCCTGGGCAGCTACGAGTGCGAATTGCAGGAAAACTCGAACGCAGCAGGCATCTATGGCAGCACCACTATTAACGAGCGTCACCGTCATCGTTATGAATTTAACAACAGCTACCAGGAAGCATTTGAAAATGCAGGCATGATACCTGTGGGCAAAAACCCTAAGACAAGTCTTGTAGAAATAGTAGAGCTGAAGGATCATCCGTTCTACGTAGGCGTGCAGTTTCACCCGGAGTACAAAAGCACTGTGGAAAACCCGCACCCATTATTTGTAGCATTTGTAAAGGCTGCGAAAAACGCACAGGATCAGAGGAACGGTATAGGAAAACGTCCTTTTGAAAAGAGCATGTCAGCGAAATAGCTGAAGTAATAACAGAATAACTGGCGCCCGGTCTCTATAGATTCCGGGCGTCTTCTTTTTGTGTATCTGCTGATGCAGATTTCCTGCTCCACCTGAACAACAGCAATAGCTCTACAATGGTGAAGAAAGTAAATACCCCTATCGCTCTGCTATGCGTCTTTTCATCTGTTATGCTACCTGTGGATAGCATGTATAGCCCGACAAGATTTAGTGCTATTGTAAGCATAAGTATGGCCAGCTTTAGCCTTACCTTCCTTTTCACGGTCAGCAGCACGATCACGTTCAATAGAGGCAATACATACTGTAAGTAGATGAGCACATTGTCCGGAGCTAATATCATACTGTAAACTTTAAAAAGCAAAAAGGGGCAAACAGCCCCTTTTCACCAATTATATAAAATGAATTGAATTATCCGTTGCTGGCGTTCACCTTTTCATTCAGGTCCAGGTCTACAAGTATACGGCCGCAATGTTCGCACACGATGATCTTCTTGTGCTGGCGTATCTCTGACTGGCGCTGAGGAGGTATAACATTGAAACAACCGCCGCATGAATCACGAATGATCGGCACTACTGCCAGGCCATTGCGATAGCTTGCACGGATACGATCATAAGCTGTAAGCAAACGTGGGTCTACTTTCTCCTTAGCTTCTTCCGATTTTTTGGTAAGTACTTTTTCTTCCTTCTCAGTATCTGCCGTGATCTTCAGCAGTTCGCTACGCTTGATGGTAAGCGCTTCTTCTACTGCCTGTATCTTTTCTTCGGTCTTAATGCGTCCGTTCAGGCGATCTTTCTGCTCGTAGGTAGCATCTTTGATATGCTTTTCGTTCAGCTTCACCTCAAGTTCCTGCATTTCAATTTCCTTATTGATCGCTTCAAACTCACGGTTGTTCTTTACGTTGTCCTGTTGTTTTTCGTATTTCTTTATCAGCGCCTGTGCTTCTTTCTTGGCGTTGGTCTTAGTTTCGATAAAGGTGTTAATACTGCTTATTTCAGCATCAGTGTTATTGATACGTGTTTGCAATCCTTCGATCTCATCTTCGAGGTCTTTAACCTCCATTGGTAATTCGCCTTTCATTGTCTGGATCTCATCTATTTTAGAATCGATCTTTTGTAACGCAAGGACAGCAGTGAGCTTTTCTTCAACGGAAAAGTCTTTTACAGTAGCCATATCAGCAAAAATATTTTACAGGATTGGTGGATAAATTTGATAAAAGAATGGCAAAATTAGGGAATTTTTCGTTAAGTATTGTCTCAAATATTTCTGAAGTGAATTGTTCACTCTCATAATGCCCTATATCTGCTATAACTATCTTACCCTCAGCATCAAAGAATTGATGATATTTAAAATCTCCAGTTATGAATATATCTGCGTTAGCCTGTATCGCATTTCCAAGTAAAAAGCTACCAGAACCGCCACAAACCGCAACACTTGTTATTTTTTTACCTTTTAAGGCCGTGTGACGTATACAGTCGGTTTTCATCTGTTGCTTCAAAAAAGCAAGAAAATCAACTTCTTCCATTGGGGAAACAAGCGTTCCTATCATGCCCGCCCCTATCTGTTGGTTGGTATTTGACAATGGGATCAGTTCATAAGCCACTTCTTCATAAGGATGGCTGGCAAATAATGCCTGCAAAACGCTCCTTTCATTATGTTTTTCTACTATAACTTCTATTTTAACCTCGTCCACCCATTCCCTTTCACCGCCGGCTGTTCCTATAGTAGGGTTAGCTGTCGCATCTGCCCTGAACGTGCCAATACCCTTGGTATTGAAGCTGGCTTCTGAATATAGCCCAATTTTGCCTGCGCCTGCGACAAACAAAGCGTCCCTTACAGCATCGGCAGAATGAGCTGGAGCATAGGCATATAATTTACTGATGGTCGTTGACTTTGGTGCCAGTATAGACGTATTTACCAGCCCCAGCTTTTGGGCTATGCGGGCGTTCACGCCATGGTACATATTGTCCAAGTTGGTATGTGCAGCATAGATGCTGATATCATTTTTGATCGCACGCTGCACCACACGTTCCACATAGTTGCGCCCTGATATCTTCTTAAGACCCGAAAATATCAACGGATGATGAGATACGATCATGTTGCAACCACGCTCTATCGCCTCGTCAAGTATTGCCTCGGTAACATCCAATGAGATGAGCACACCCTTCACTTCATCATCAAGATTGCCTACCTGCAGGCCACAATTATCGTAGCTCTCCTGGTATACAAGGGGAGCGTATACTTCTATTGCCGCTATAATATCCTTTACTAACATAGTATCTGTAAGCTGTTTAATTATGTGATTTTCATTAAAACATAAAGTCTTAACACAGTTTTATTTTTTTCATTCTTA
Source organism: Flavipsychrobacter sp. (assembly GCA_025963465.1). GTDB lineage: Bacteria > Bacteroidota > Bacteroidia > Chitinophagales > Chitinophagaceae > Nemorincola. The sequence goes on along the minus strand of JAOQAP010000180.1, from coordinate 1,831 downwards.
TTTTCGCACGGCATAAGCAATGGCAAAGACACGCATATACATCTTACAGTTCCTGGGCATTATTTTGCTCCTGGGCGGGTATTTGCTTGGCAACCAGCCAGACAGCAAGTCTGTCATGCATTTCAACTCCGACCCTACTCACCAAACGGTTATTTCTAAATCAACCAAATATACAGTAAATGGCCATCGTGTACAAACGACGACCATAACAACTGACCACAACACGAAACATAAATCAAAGGTTTCAAGGCACATATCATTTGATGTTGTGCTGCCGCCACAAAGATGCGGCTATGTTTTTCAGCCGTTGAACATAGTGCAGTACTCCTGCGCTTTGCCACAAAATTATTACTACTTATTCTACGAGGAGATCAATCCTCCACCTCCCAAGGCTTGCTAACAGCCTTTGCAATGCCCGCATAGCCGGGTACTGCGCGTTCATTATTTAATTTCTTACAAAACAATTTTGCATGCTTTACAAACAGCTTGCGAAAAATATGTGCAGTATTTGCTGCCTGTATTTTTTGCAAACCAATACCTTGTACGCACAGGGGCCGACCCTGCCTGCGGCTGATACAATACGCCTGGAAATAAAACAGGCGGAAAAAATGTTCCTCGACAGCAACCTCCAATTGCTTGCAGCGCACTATAACATACGATCCAGCGAGGCGCTTGTGATACAGGCAAAGAAATGGGACAACCCCATGCTGATCACTGACCAGAATGTATATGCCAACAAGCATTTCTTTCAACACGGCAATGATGTTAATGGCAATCCGCAGGGCCAGGTATTTGTACAGGTGCAGCAGCTGATAAAGACAGCCGGCAAACGCGGCAAACAAACAGACCTTGCGAGGACAAACGTGAACATAGCCGAATGGCAATTCAAAAGCGTAATGCGCAACCTGCGTGCTACGCTCATAAAAGACTTCTATACTATAGCCCAGTTGCAAGGCAATGCAGTTCTCTATAACGAGAATATGCAGCGGCTGACTAAGCTACTGCAGGCACAAAGCGGAGCACTACAGGCAGGCAATATAGCCCGTAAAGAATACCTGCGTGTGCAGGCGCTTATATTATCGTTGCAGCAGGATATGACCGAAAACGCCAAAGCGCTGAATGATGCACAAAGCGAGCTGAAAACACTATTGCAGATAACAGGCAATAAATTCATACTCCCTGTAGTACCCGAAACAGAAAATGCAGATATGCCTGCATTGAGCGTACTGCAGATAACAGATAGCGCGAAACAATATAACACAGACTACCAGCAGCAGGTATACCAGCTCCAATACAACCGTCAGAATGTACGTCTGCAAAAAGCATTATCTGTTCCCGACCTGACCGTGGGCCCTGAATTCGACCAAAACTCAAATTATACACCTAATTACTACGGACTCACACTTTCACTACCTATTCCATTATGGGACAGGAACCAGGGCAATATCAGATCGGCAAAATTCCAGGTAAAGCAGGACGAAACAATGCTACAGATGGCAGACCAGAAGCTGCAGAACGATGTATTAAATGCTTATCAGAAACTACTTTATGCAACACAGCTTAGCTCCGGCAACAATGCACAGTTCTATACTGATTACTATCAGCTGCAAAAGAACATCACCGACAGCTACAATAAGCGGCAGATAAGCATGATAGAATTCCTGGACTATTACAAAGACTACATAGACGTAAAAGAAAAGCAACTGCAGCAGGTACTGAACCTGCGCCTTGCAAAAGCCGACCTGAATGACATAGCCGGTGTAGACATAGCTAAATAAGAAACTTAACGAACCAACAAACAGCATTAAAATACCTATAGTAAAATGAAACA
>JAOQAP010000117.1 GCA_025963465.1 Flavipsychrobacter sp. | reverse complement strand
ATCTGGTTTGTACTTTTTGAACCGTATTTTTTTGAAGGCATACTCTTCATTCAAAGCATAATCAATACGTACGTGGTCAGTCGGATCTGCATCCAGCGAATCTTTATAGAAAGCAATATCCTTTCTTAACAGCTGCAATATCGAATCCAGGTTCCGAAAGCTTTCATAGTCTTTCATGCTGTTCAGCTCCAGTATCATTCTGCCTTGTTTCAGCACTACAAAGTCTTTTATGTATATCATCTCTTCATTTGCATTAAAAGTAAGCTCAGCCTTACTTTTAACACTCATTCGCTTCATACCGGCAGATACGTAGTCATTCTGGGCATAGAGCTGCGCCTGCAGGCTTATCAGTATAAGCACTGTACTTAAGATCAGTTTTTTCATTTGATTAGTTTTGTGTGTTTCTCAGTTTCAGGAATTGTAGCGGTTGGTAGTTTTCTTCTGTATTTATGTAATTGTCTTCGTAACCCGGTTTTGTAAATGGTATATGCCCGAAGGTCACCCTGTTGTTCTTCAATATTTCTTTTACTTCCACTGCCTCGCGCTCTACTTCATTTATATGCAGTACAGGTAGTTTATTGATAACTACAGATGTAGCAGCGTTAACCGGAACTTTAGCCTGTCCTGTAAGCCCCTTCTCCAGCTCATTAATGTGTATCACTTTCATAGGCGCGATCACTACGGGGGGAGGTATATTCATTACCACATGTATTTCAGGTGTTCTTTCTTCGGGTATTACAGGGGCGTGTTGTTCTTTTGCTATTGCAGGTCCTTCCTGCTTCATTGCAGTATTATTCTTTATGGCGGGGTGCCTCATTTTTATCGTCACCATTTTTTCTGCTGTTGCCGGTGGCGTAGCTACTGCTACAGGCTGTGGCACAGACGGTTGAGGTAATGTGTTTATTACATCATCTGGTTTCACTGCTGCTACCTCTTTCACAGGTGGGTAGTAATATAATATAGTACCCGCAAACAATAACAGCACAGCTGCTGCGGCAGCCCAATATCTTAACGGCATTATCCGTGCAGGCTTCTTATCCATACGTGCCTGCAGCTTATCCCATGCCTCCTCCTTGCCATACACTATGCCTGCGCTTAGTGTATCCAGCTTCGCCAGTTTTTCGGCCACATGCGTATCGCTCCGGTTATCTTTCATGATAAATTCCTTTTTCCTTCATTAATATTTGTATCGCTCCTCTTGCCTTGTTCAGCTGCGATTTCGATGTTCCTTCTGTTATTCCCAGCAGCCCGGCTATTTCCTTATGACCGTAGCCCTCTACTGCAAATAAGTTGAACACTGTTCTGTATCCTTCCGGCAGTGTCATGATCAGTTGCAGCAGCTCATTGGCATTCATGCGGTCCAGTGCACCATCATCGCCGGCTATATCCGCGGCCTTTGCTTCGGCAGTTAGCTGCAGCCTGCCTTTCTTCCTCAGGAACATCAGGCATTCGTTCACCATTATCTTTTTCAGCCATGCCCCTATGCTGCCCTGTCCATTGTATATGAACCTGTCTGCCGCTTTAAAGAAATTATAAAAGCCATTCAGCATTATTTCCTCGGCATCGGGCAGGTGCTTTACATAGCGCATACACACCATCAGCATCCCGTCGGAGTAAGTATCGAACAAATACTTCTGCGATATACGGTCCTGCTTTTTACATCCTTCTATGGCCTTTTGTTCGGTCATTGATAAGTTATAGTGTGTTTGCTGTATTAATATATGCTGCCGGCGGGCAAAAGGTTGTATGAAAAAGAAAGATTTTGTAATTTTTCTGCAAATACGGATAACGAATGAGTGAAGATATAATATTTGATAAAGCTGAATGGCATTTTGATGGTGATTTTCCCAAGGGCCTTGATAAGTACCAGGGGTATGTTCATACCGGCTTGTATCTGGGCTGGATCATGGACAATGATATGGTCAACGAGGCATTCAAAAATAAGTATAAGACGGAACTAGCCCTTTTCCTGGACCGGAAATTATCCCCGGTAAAGTTCTATCATGATTCTTTCAATGGCGTATTTAGTGCTGAATACCTGTCAAATGAGGGCCTTGAATTTACTAAGGAGTACTTTGATCTTGATACCGGCGAGTACCTTGATGACTATGACGACCTGTTTTGCGATGATCTGCCCTCATCATATCATGTGAAAGACAATTGGGATAATTTTGAGGCAATAAGCAAGGTTATTTCTGAAAAATATAGCGGATTCAAGAAAAAAACCGGCAATTAAATACAGTACCAGACTGTAAAATTTCACATAACATTCTACATAAACATGATAACGCCCCTTTAGGGGTTGGGGGTTTATCTTACCTTTGCAGCATGTCTAAAAAAGCAATGCTCATCATAATGGATGGATGGGGGCATGGCCAGGTGCCAGCCGCTGATGCTATCGCTAATGCTAATGTTCCGTTTGTAAAGTCGCTGTACGATAAGTACCCGAATACAGAGCTGATCACCTGTGGCACAGCAGTGGGCTTGCCTGAAGGACAAATGGGTAATTCAGAAGTAGGACACCTGAACCTGGGAGCGGGAAGAATTGTATACCAGGAGCTGGAGCGTATAAATGTAGCGGTAATGGAAGGTGAACTGGAACGCAGCGCGGTAATGTGTGCGGCGCTTGAGGCCGCTAAGGCACCGGGCAAGACGCTGCACTTTATAGGACTGGTAAGCGATGGTGGTGTACACTCTCATATAAACCACTTAAAAGCGCTGTGTTTACTGGCACAGGAGCATAATATATCCAATGTAGCCGTTCATGCCTTTACTGATGGCCGCGACTGCGACCCTAAAAGCGGGCATGCATTCCTTACTGAGCTGCAGGATACCCTGAACACTACCGGCGGCAGGATCGCATCGGTAACAGGGCGCTTTTATGCAATGGACAGGGACAAACGCTGGGAACGTGTAAAAGTGGCTCATGATGCCATGGTACATGGTACAGGCACATGCACTAAAGATGTGCTTGCCGCAGTGCAGCAGTCTTACAACGAAGACATTACTGATGAATTTATCAAACCTATAATAGCATGCGATGATGCAGGTAAACCAATAGCCACTATAAAAGATGGTGACGTGGTTGTTTGCTTCAACTTCCGTACCGACCGCTGCCGCGAGATAACCGTCGCCCTTACGCAGGAAGCTTTCCATGAGCAGAACATGGTGCCGCTAAACCTGCATTATGTAACCATGACGGAGTATGACAAGAGCTTTAAGAATGTGGGTGTAGTATTTACAAACAAAGATCTTGTGAATACAATGGGCGAAGTGCTGGAAGCAAATGGAAAAACACAGATACGCATAGCAGAAACAGAAAAATACCCGCACGTTACCTTCTTCTTTTCAGGTGGCAGGGAAGAGCCGTTCAAAGGCGAGAAGCGCATTATGGCGCCGTCGCCCCGCACAGTAACTACCTACGACCAGAAGCCTGAAATGAGTGCTAATGAGCTTACTGAAGATATACTGCCGGAAATAAAAGCTAAGAGTGCAGATTTCATCTGCCTCAACTTTGCCAATGCAGATATGGTAGGCCATACAGGCGTATGGGATGCTGTGGTAAAAGCCGTGGAAACAGTAGACAACTGCGTGAGCCGGATTGTGCCGGTAGCACTGGAAAACGGTTATGCGGTTTTCCTGACTGCGGATCATGGTAATGCAGATTATCTCATCAATCCTGATGGGACACCTAATACAGCGCATACACTGAACCCTGTACCATTGTTCCTTATATCAAACGACTATAAGGGTACCCTGAAACCGGGAAAGCTTGGCGATGTAGCACCTACTATACTTAAGTATATGGGTATCTCCATACCTGCCGAGATGACGGGAGATATTATTACCGTTGAATAATGCTGTTGTAAAGCTATTGTATGACCACCCGCTGCGACCATATTCCATGGTCTGTTGCGGCATACAATATGTACATGCCCGGCGGGCTGTTCAGCTGTATGGTCTTCGGCTTATTGGTATACATGGTAGACTGGTATACTTTTTGCCCCGCTATATTTCCTATGGTCACCAAAGCCTGTTCATTCAGCTCTGAGGTCATATTGACCACAAACTCACCGCTAGCCGGATTAGGATAGATGTTGATATCAGCGTTAACAGAATTTACCGTGTTCACACCTTCTGCCTTATATGCTACAAAGCGGATAACATTATTGTGCATATCGGCTACATAGATGCTTCCTTTATGATTTACCACCAGGCCTTGCGGGTAAGAGAACCACGCAGCAGTAGCAGGGCCACCATCACCTTTATAACCTGCAGAGTCTGCAGTACCGGCAACAGTATAAATAATACCCGTTGTTCTTACTACCATACGAATACATTCATTGCCCCTGTCTGATATATACAGGTTGGCGGAGTCATCTACTGCCAGCCCTGACGGGTCATACATTCTTGCCGCTGTCGCCGCACTGCTATCGCCTGTAAAGGCAGGTATACCTGTACCGGCATAAGTAGTGATAATACCGGCATTGTCTACCTTGCGGACGCAGTTGTTCAACTCATCGGCTATGTAAACGTTACCCAGCTTATCGGCTACCACATCGGCGGGGTTAAAGATCGTTGCTGCACTTGCCTGTGCACCATCCCCGGTATAAGTAGGTACGCCTGTACCTGCAAACGTGGTGATCACACCCGCTTTTACTTTACGTATCCTGTTATTCTGCACATCCGTTATATACACATTACCAAAGGTATCAACAGCAACTCTTGTCGGCTCATTAAGCTTTGCACCAGTTGCAGTAGCTCCGTCACCACCAAAACCTCCGACCGTCGGTGTTCCAGCAAATGTGTTGATCTTACCGCCGGTATCTACTATACGAATACAATGGTTCTTTGAGTCTGCTATATATACATTGCCTGCTGTATCTACCGCTACGCCCGTAGGGTTAAACAGGTCTGCAGCCGTAGCCGCAATACCATCACCATTATATCCGCCGCCGCCGGTGCCTGCCTGGAAACCTGTACCTGCTATAGTGGTAATATTGCCTGCTATATCTATTCTGCGCACACGGTTATTCAGTGCGTCTGCTATATACAAGCGTCCTATCTTGTCCATGGCAAGGCCTTGCGGCCAGTGCAACATTGCATTGGTTGCCGTTCCCTTGTCGCCGCTATATCCTTCATGGCCGTTACCTGCAATAGTGGCAATCTTTTGCGCCTGCACCTGCATACCTGCCACAAGAACAATGATGACTGCTACTAAGCCTGATGTAAAATTCTTCATGATGTATTTATTTGATACAAGTATGGCCCCAGCCTATGTACTGACATAAAAGTAATGAAAATTATCGTAAGGCAGCCAGCCCGGGGCACACAAAAAAGCTGCCGGGGAGTGCCCGGCAGCTATATCATTAAAAATCTCTTCTCTGACTATCTGTAAACCCTGACTTTAGAGCTTTATCAGGTCTTCTGTTTTAGCATCGTAAAAGTTGTATTCGGTAAGCGGCGAATTAGTATCTGCCACTACTTTCACCTTTACCTTATGTGCTTTATCCCACTTCTTCACTATAGAAGGTTTAAAGAAGCTGCCCTTTGTGAGGTATGCTTCCAGTATCGGGTTCACATGCAGTGTCAGGTTACGCAATCCTTGATTTACGATGTATTTCAGATCCTTTTCTATATCATCACCCAGCAGCATAGACGGCCCTATCTGGCCTGTTCCCTTGCAGGTAGGGCATACTTCAGCAGTAGATATATTCAGCTCCGGACGCAGGCGCTGGCGCGTTATCTGCATCAGCCCGAATTTGGATATAGGTAGTATAGTATGGCGTGCACGATCGGTAGCCATCATTTCCTCCATAGCATCATAGAGCTGCTTCTTGTTCTCAGGCAGCCTCATATCTATGAAGTCGATGATGATGATACCACCCAGGTCGCGAAGGCGTACCTGCCTTACTATTTCCGCAGCAGCTTCCAGGTTGGTAGCAAGTGCGTTCTGCTCTTGTCCGGCCTCTGCGCTGCGGGTACCGCTGTTCACATCTATTACATGCAGGGCTTCTGTATGCTCTATGATGAGGTAAGCGCCGCTGTTCAGGTTCACCGTTTTACCAAAGGCACCTTTTACCTGCTTTGTTACGCCAAACGTATCGAATATTGGTTGTGCTGCGCTGTGCAGGCTCACTATATCTTCCTGGCCGGGAGATACTTTAGCGATGTAGTCCTTTGCAACAGCAAGCAGCTTTTTGTCATTTACCACTATACGCTGAAAGCTCACGCTCAGCAAGTCGCGTAGTATCGATGTTGTTTTGTCCTGTTCACTCAGTACCATCTGCGGTGCTTTTGCACCCTTCAGGTTCTGTTGCAAGGTCTTCCACATTTTCTCCAGCTCCAGTATATCAGCATGCAGCTCGGCAGTCTCTTTGCCTTCTGCTGCCGTGCGTACTATCACACCAAAGTTCTTTGGCTTCACGCTCTCCACTATACGCTGCAGGCGCTTGCGCTCTTCAGCCGAGTGTATCTTACGGGAAATAGCTACTACATCATTGAACGGAGTAACAACCACAAAACGGCCGGGCAGCGATATTTCACAGCTCAGGCGCGGTCCTTTAGAGGAGATAGGCTCTTTTAATATCTGTACAATGATCTCGGGCTTTCCGGTGAACACTTCCGTGATCTTACCGGACTTGAGTATCTCAGGCTCATTTTTGAACCTGCCGAAATCACTACCCCAGGAGGGCTCGCCTTCAATAGATTGTTTACTGAATTTTATTAATGAGCGCAGGTATGGACTAAGATCAGTATAATGAAGGAATGCATCTTTCTCATATCCTACATCTACAAATACGGCATTAAGGCCGGGCATTAGTTTCTTTATCTTACCAAGGTAAAGATCGCCAACGGCAAATTGCCCCTGTCCACGCTCATAATGAAGTTCGACAAGCTTCTTATCTTCCAATAAGGCTATCTCTACACCTTCATCGGATGCATTAATAATAAGTTCTTTGTTCATTCGTCTTTACCAGTTCCGCTCCGGTTGTATCGCCCCCATAGTATCAGCAAGGCTTGTAGGCTGTAATAATAAATCTCTGCGCACCACCAGCCAATGCCTGAATGGCATAAGCGGGTGATGTGCATGATTTAACGGCAGCGTTTTATAAGGAAGCAGTGGTTAATAGCCTACTTGTTCTTCTTATGACGGTTCTTTCTCAGACGTTTTTTACGTTTGTGAGTGGCTATCTTATGACGTTTTCTTTTTTTACCGCAAGGCATAATTCTGTTATTTTACAATGTTACTTTAATGAACTTATATGTTGGTCAATATCCCTGCTGAATTCCGGTTTGTTTACGATCCGTTTGCATTGTTCCAGCAGCTCTATTGCCTTTTGTTTATCACCTTTCGCCTCATACGCCTGGGCCAGGAAATACATTGCTTCTGTATTCTGAGGCTCCTTCTTCAATATTGTTTCAAAGCGCCCAAATGCTTTATCAATCTGTCCGGACTGTATGGACATTTTGCCTAGCAGCATGTTGGCCGGTATATCATCTGGTTTTTCACGGGTAATGGCCAGCAGTATCTGTACACCCCTCATCGGCTCCCCTGTTCCTTCAATATAGCACGTAGCCAGCGCCAGCTTTGTTTCTTCGTTGTCCGGGTTGATCTTTAAAGACCGCTCCAGGCAAGCCGCTCCTTCTATCGCTTCCCACTTCATTAAAGCCGGATCACTTGCGCTTTCCATCAGCTCCACGTAGAATTGGCCTGCAAAGGTGAGGTTTTTTTCTGAATTTTCCAATTTAGCGGCCATTCCTTTATAATAAGCTGCAACCGGCAGTTTATTATTGCGCTGCCAGATACCGGCAAGTCGTATAAAAACGACAGCCATGCGTGTAGAATCACGCATGGCTGTTAGTTCATTTTCAATGGTCAGTACCGAATCGGCAGCCGTTTTCGGAAGTTGCCTCCTTGATGCAGAAACTATTGAGTCAAAAGAGGTGGGCTTCATGGTGTTAGGACCCTGAGCCACCATACCACCTGAAGAGGGCCGCTGCATTTCTGCTGTTGGCTTCTTAAGTGGCGGTACCGTATTACCTCCCCAGTATAAAAGAGCGATCAATGCTATTGCTATCGCAAGTGTGATATAGTGTGTTGCCCGCAAGGAATATTAATTTTTCGTCGCAAAGGTAACAAAATCACAGTTGCTATTGCTTGTTGCTTACTTCTTGATAAGGTCGTGCGCAATAAGTTCAGAATCTTTATGCTCCGCAAGCTCGTGCTTTGAGTCTTTCACGGCCTGAACGAATTCTTTTGCAGGCTTAAATGCAGGAATAAAATGCTCCGGTATCTCTACGGCTACATTTTTCTTTATGTTACGGCCTATTTTAGCTGCGCGTTTTTTCAGTATGAAACTGCCAAAACCACGTACATATACAGGCTCCCCTTCTATCAGCGATGTTTTTACTTCCTTAAAGAAAGTTTCCAGTGCTACGAGGATATCCACCTTAGGTATTCCTGTTTTTTCAGCAATACTACCTACTATATCTGCCTTTCTCATGATATATTATGATGTTTTTTAAAATTATGTAAACTGAGTCGGATAGTGTACTTAACTGGTTATTAACCAATAATCAGACCATTTTTTGGTCATTTTCGGTGCCAATAGGTATTAATACTTGTTATGTAATTGCACTTTTTTCGTTATAATGTTTATAAACTGCTTATAATCAATAGTTAGGGAAGAATATCTAATATTTTATTTTTTAAAAATATTCTGTTTGCACTAATTATTATGCAAATATACATTGTATAAATGAAATATATTGGGGAAATTTTTCCACAATTTGAATTCAATGAGATATGATTGTGGGGAAAATTATATACATATCGAGCTATTTCTACGCTCATTCATCCAATTAAATATTCATTATGCGATGTTATTTTTACATGATCTACTTTTGCATAAATTTCAGGTTGTGAAAGATAATTACAAGAAACGGGCCGTAGCGTGGTGGTTGGTAGCAGGTGTCATTATGATAGTAGTACAAACGCTGCTGGGCGGTGTTACACGCCTTACCGGTTCCGGATTATCTATCACTAAATGGAATCCGCTTTTTGGCATACTCCCCCCCCTGAATGTCAGGCAATGGGAGGACGCTTTCAACGGCTATAAGCAGATAGGCCAGTTCAAGTATATGAACAGCACTTATACACTCAGTGATTTCAAATCTATATTTTTCTGGGAGTGGCTACACCGTTTCTGGGCACGCATGCTGGGTATTGTTTTTGCGGTAGGCTTTGTCTTCTTCCTCGTCAAAAAATATTTCGACAAACAGATGATACGCCCTTTTATTATCCTGTTCCTGCTGGGCGCCCTGCAGGGACTCATAGGCTGGGTAATGGTGGCCAGCGGGCTCAATGATTCACACCTGTACGTAGACCATATAAAACTGGCGCTGCACTTTGTTTCTGCTATGGTGCTTGCCTGCTACACTCTCTGGTTTGCACTGCAACTGCTCATACCCAATGAGCAAAGAATAACCAACAGCAAGCTGAATAATTACACACTAGCTATTATTATCCTATTGTTTGTGCAGCTTACCTATGGTGGATTTATGGCCGGGCTCAAGGCTGCAATGAGCGCCGCCACCTGGCCCACTATCAATGGCATGTGGCTACCGGATAGCCTGGCAAACGGCAACTTCCTTCATGATAAGATCAATATACATTTTATACACCGCGGAATGGCTTATATACTGGTTACCGTATTAGCTATCTGGCTGGTAAAAGCAAAACGAATTGCAGGTAATGCTTTATTCAGCCGCACTATGCGCTGGCCATTCATACTTGTTGTGGCGCAGGTTACGCTGGGCATCATCACCGTGCTGTCAGCACCTATGATAGTGCCGGGAAAATTCGGTACGTTCGAGATACTGGCAGAGCTGCATCAGCTCGTAGCCATGTTCCTGCTCATGTCGCTCGTGGTGAACTTGTATGTGGTAAGGCAAAGTAAATAGTCCTATTTTTTCTGCTCACTGTTCCATATCAGTCGTTCCAGGTCGGCCCGGCTGGTAATGATGTCGCCTTTGAACTGTGGTGTCATTTTCCACCTGTTTTCTACTGCATTGAATTCTTCTGCAGCGGCACTCCATAGTATCTTTTTGTCCATGCTCACTATGAATACCTTACTTATCTGTGAGCCCATACATACAAACATGGAATTATCAGGCAGCTCTTCTACGTTACCACCCTTTACCAGCCACCTAACCTGCATCTTGCCATCATATGCGCCATCGGCATCGCAGAAGTATTCCCATACACTTTTCAGTCCACCCGGCTCCGTTGCAGACTCTTCGAATACAGCTACCCTTGGTGGTGTGTTCACGTCACACCCGTTGTTGAACAGGTATAGCTGCCCCTTCTTATTTTTTTCCGGACTATGTTGGCGGCAGAAGAAAGGATTACCTACTTCCCACGCACCCTGTTTATATATCTGCCCGTAGGTTGCTGTTACTGTTCCTTCAGGATATTTTATTTTTATGATCCGGCTTATATCCCTGAAACTCAGGTATATCTCTTTTTTGTCTTCATCAACATAAAAGCCATTGGCATGCGCATAGAATCGTTTTCCCACGCCATGGAATTTCCGGTAAATAACATCGCTGTTCAGCAGGTAGTCCATTGCCTTCCACGACCATACTACTTTTCCTCTTTCATCATATTCTATCAGTGTGCCAAATACTGTTACTTCTTCTTCGGCAAGATTATCCGGCTTATCCTCCAGCGACATTGGCAGCACGGTGTCACGCGTACCGATCACCATATAGTGACCGTTGTTCAGCCTGGTAAATCCATGGTTGTACCGCTCTTTTTTCTGTCCGCTTACGACACCATCATCTGGGCCCTTCCATAGAATATGGCCATTGTAATCAATTTCATAGATCGCTTTGTTCTCGTCAATAAAAGTGATGGTGCCAAACTTCGTCAATTTCATGTCCCGCATATTATCTCCATCCGCCGTTCCTTCTATTACCGGCAGGTACCATACTGCATGACCGTTCATGTCATAAAGCGCTTTATTGCCGTCAAGGAACACATAAGCATCCTTGTATTTATCCGCAGGGTGTATCACCCTCAGGCGCCGTGCATTTGTATCTGTAAGCCTTACTGCTCCTGTACTGAAATGATGCAGCTCATTTTTTTTGTTGGTACTGGTCGCTATTCTCCATGTATAATCGCTGCCCCACCATGGCACTTCTGTTATTAGCTTATTTTGCTTGCCGGGAAGTGTTTTGATGATGTTTTTCGCGAAAGAGTCTTCAGCATTGTAGTAGCCTGCCGCTATCTCTACAGCATATTTGCCCGCCTGTTTACCTGTAGCAGGGAAGGAAAAACCAATAAGGCGGTAATTGAGTCGGCTGCCTTCTGAGGGCAATATCTGGGCATGTGAGGCAAAAAAAATAGTACTAAAAAACAGGATAAAATAAACGCTCCGATGCATATTGGCCATTGTTCTTCCAATCAAAATTAATGTAAAAGACAGACGAAAAAAATGTCTGCAGAATTAGATTTTACTAACCTGTTGTTCAGCATTTTATGAAATATCATTCCTGTTATTTCATCCATTTACCAATTACAGGCATTCCTTTCAACTCTTCTTTTTCCGTTTTTATAATGAAGAGGATATAGGCAACGAACAAAACAGTGCCCGCCAAAAGATGCAACAACACAGATGGTGTAAGAGAACAGATGCCTATATCAATAAAGTAAAGCGCCAGCATGATACCGAAGTAGCCCAGCAATCTTTTCGTGGCATAGGGCACCGGGTATACCTTCTGGCCCCAGAGGTATGAGATCACCATCATGCCGCCATAGCAAAGCAATGTGGCCCATGCACATGCCATGTAGCTGTAGTAGGGTATCAGGAAATAATTGACAAGCAAGGTTATTGCAGCACCTATAATAGTTATCGTGGCTCCTGCACGGGTATTATGCGACAGCTTGTACCAGATAGAAAGGTTATAATACACGCCCAGCGACATATTTGCGATAAGCAGTATGGGCACTACTTTCAGCCCTTCCCACATATGCCTGTTCCTGATCAGTTCTTTCCATACATCTATATACAGCGCCACAAACAGGAACATGGCACAAATAGCAATAACGAAAAACTTCATAACACGGGCATACGTTTTCTGTGCACCATCGCCTTTCGACTGCTGGAAGAAGAACGGCTCTGCACCCATCCTGAATGCCTGCACGAACATAGATATGAGCAGCGACAACTTGTAGCATGCCGCATATATCCCCACCTCCTGCAGTTTCTGCTCATGGGTAGCAACAGGTGCCCACCAGCCCAGCATTATCCGGTCAAATGTTTCATTGATCATTCCGGCAAAGCCTGCTACCATAAGGGGCAGGGAGTATACCAGCATTTCCTTCCACAGTGCACTGCTCCATTGCAGTCGTATAGACAGGAACTCAGGCAACAGTATGAGGAATATAATAGCCGACGAAAATATATTTGCTATGATGTAGTATCCTGCGCCTATGTTCGGGTCGTAGTATTTAGCCAGCACAGAGCCGGGGTCATTTGTGGCAATGACAGGCAACACGCTATAGAAAAAGTAGACCATCCCGACATTTACAAAAATGCTCACCACCCGTATCAAAGCATATTTGCGGGGCCTGCCGTCATACCGCAGCTTGGCAAATGGCAAGGTCGTCAGTGTATCCAGCGCTATCACATATGCCGACCATTTTATGAACTCCGGGTGGAACTCCAGGTTCAGCAATGTTGCTATAGGTTGTCTGAACAGCAATAGTAACCCGGTAAGGAATATGGTAGATATAATGATGGAAAAACTTGCGGTACTGAATACTTTCTTTTCATCAAGCCCGTCCCTGTTGCTGAAACGGAAGTAGGCCGTTTCCAGCCCGTAGGTAAATATTACATTCAGAAAGGGTATGGCAGAATACACTATGCTTTGCTCTCCGTAAGTAGCTGCGGAAAGCTTGTAAGTAAGGTAAGGGGTAAGCAGGTAATTGATAAAACGTGCAGCAATGGAGCTGATACCATACCATGCTGTTTGTCCCGCAAGTTTCTTTATAGACACTTATGTAAGATTAAAAATGAAACAGCCTTACCAATCATTAAGCAATTACGACAGTGCACAATTCATCTGTTGCATCATTGCGCTATTAAGCCATTACTCAATGGTCCACGTCTCTTTCCCTGCCAGTAACTTATCCAGGTTACCTTTGCCCCGCGTAGCTATGATCTCCTCTATCTGCAGTTGCATTTCGTCCTCATAAGTAGCCCTCTGCCCCGCATAGAATACGCCAAATGGCCTTGGGTAATGCCCTGCGTCAGACGGATTGTCGAAGAAGCGAACAAGCATCTGCGCCTTAAAGAAATCGCTTTCATCATGTATCCACAGGTCACTTTCGCTGTATTCAGCACCCAGGTCCACTATCTGTGGCTTGTAGCCATCAAGGCGTATACCCTTATCTCTATTAGTGCCAAATATAAGTGGTTTGCCGTGTTCCAGCATTAGCGTTTCAGCCGGCTTTGAGCTTTTCTCCGTAAATATCTCGAATGCACCGTCGTTGAAGATGTTACAGTTCTGGTAGATCTCCAGGAACGATGCACCATGATGCCCGTTGGCACGCAACAGCATTGCCTGTAGGTGTTTGGGGTCACGGTCCATACTACGTGCCAGGAAGGTAGCATCTGCCCCCATGGCCAGCGCCATTGGGTTGAACGGATGATCTATACTGCCCGCAGGTGTAGATTTGGTCACTTTATTCACTTCCGATGTAGGGGAATATTGCCCCTTCGTAAGCCCGTATATTTCGTTGTTGAACAACAGTATATTGACGTTGAAATTTCTGCGTAGCAGGTGTATGGTATGGTTGCCGCCTATACTCAGACCGTCACCGTCTCCGGTCACTATCCATACGCTCAGCTCAGGCCTT
Organism: Flavipsychrobacter sp.; assembly: GCA_025963465.1. Classification (GTDB taxonomy): domain Bacteria; phylum Bacteroidota; class Bacteroidia; order Chitinophagales; family Chitinophagaceae; genus Nemorincola. The sequence continues at coordinate 12,688 of JAOQAP010000117.1, read as the reverse complement.
GTAGCCTTCAGGCCCGATGCTATCGCTGTAGCACGCCCATGTATAGAGTGCATGCCGTAAGTATTCATATAATACGGGAAGCGCGAACTGCACCCGATACCCGATATAATAACGATCTGCTCTCTCGGGATACCCGTTTGAGGCAATATGGTCTGTACCTGCTTTAATATAGAATAATCACCGCAGCCCGGGCACCAGCGTACTTCCTGGTCGGTCGCGAAGTCCTTTGCTGTAAGCGCAGGCTTTGAATTTTCCGCTATTGGCGTTACTGCTTCACTCATAGAAGCTGCAAATTTACACCATTAAAGGCAGGCTATAAAGCTAAAAACCCTATATTTTATTAAAATTTTAGAATATTGCTTACTTTTAAACGTAAAATTCAAACAACGGTTTATGAAACAAACTTTAGCGCTGACCGCCTGCCTGTTCCTGTCTGCTGCGTCATTTGCTCAAAATACTAAAGAAGATCCTGCTACTACACAGAGGAACCTTATTGCTTCCGGCCGGTGCGAGCTTACTGGTAATATCACCGATGCGCGCAACCATCCGATAAGCGGTGTACAGGTATTCATATATGGCAAGGATTCCGCTATTGCTGCTTCCGGCTTCTCGGATGCTGTAGGTCGCTATGAAACAAATCCACTGGTTCCGGGCGTATATGATGTGAAACTTGTGTATCCGGTAGCAAAAGGAGTGATCAGGACCACTATAGCGGGTGTAACCATGAAGAAAGGTTTTAATGCCCTTAACATGAAAGCCAATACGCCTGATGCTGATGCCACCATACCTGCTACAGATGTGATGCCAAAGCCTGCGGTAAAAGAACCTGCAAAAAAGAAATAAACTCAGCACATTTACAAAAAGAGAAAAGCGCCTTATGGGCGCTTTTCTCTTTTTGTATTTTATTTATTCGTTATCTGTAGTTATTAACCGGTTCTGCAAAACGAGGGCACATGATAGGATCACGTGCATCCTGGCGATGTTCATACTTACCTCTTACATACAGGGTTATTTCCGTTGCTGTTGCTCCGGATGCGCCCAATGCCAGGGAAGAGTTGTTTATATCATAAGAATAGCCAATAGACAGGTTCTTATAATCTATCTTAATGGTTGGTATGATCGCATCATTGAAACGGTAGAACGCGCCTGCACTCAATGAGAATATGCTTGGCAGTCCTTGTGGCCAGCTCTTGTAAGTAAACAGGCAGCCGATCAGCTTTTCGCTGTGTGGCTGCTGTACACTCACGTTTGCATGTACTGTAAAGCTGAATTTTTCTGCCAGCGGGCAATGGAAACCGCCGCTGAACTGGAATTTCATGGGCAATTTCACTGTATAACCGCCGCTGAATACTTCTGCTGGGCTGTTAATGTGATAGGCACTTGCGCCTAAGTAATAGTTCAATGTGCTGTTGATGTCCAGTGAGCTGTTCAGGCTTACACCAGCACCTACGTCAAAGTTGCTCAGGTTTTTGAAGCTCGAGGTTTCTCCTGTCGGGTTGTTCATGTCAAAATTGCCATTCACATACTGGTTGGTAAGTGTCATCTTGCTCTGGTCTACAGAACGTGACAGGTAACCGCCGGTAAGACCTACAGACAAGTACGTATTATGTTCATCTTCCAGCGCCTTGTTATAGGCGATAGCAGGATATACCTGTGTACTTGTAAAATTGATAGAACCTGCCTTATCAAAAGTAGCAGCAAGGCCAAAGCTCAGGTAATCACCCACTTCCCTGTTGATAAGTATGCGTGTTTCACCTGAAACCATTGTAGTTGTGTATGGTACAGCTACAGAGGCCCATTGCTGGCGGTAATCAAGCCCGAATTTATATTCATCACTGAATATGCCGGTAAGCGCAGGATTACGCAAAATGGCATTATCATAAAACTGTGAAAAATGAATATCCTGGGCGCTGCTTTTTATGCTCACTCCGAGCAGCAGGCTTGCAGAAAACATGGCTAAATATCTTTTCATCGTTTCTGTTTTTATTGTTTTAACCTCACCGTTACCTCACTAACGATACATCACCCTTGTACACAAACTTCTCTCCGCCCAGTGCGCACGTAGCTTTCACTACATAAACGAACACATCAGGTTCCAGTACTTTTCCTTTATAGGTACCATCCCATCCTGCAGCAGGATCATTCGGACTGATATTCTCTATCTGGTACACTCGTTCACCCCATCTGTTATATACCTCAAACAGGTCTATCGTTTTCAGTCCTTTTCCGGATACAAGGAAACGGTCGTTCATACCATCACCGTTAGGGGTAAAGGTATTCGGGATAAACACCTGGCGCGCATCGCAACCTATAAATACCGTTATTGTATCGGTAGACACACAACCATATATAGAGGTAACAGTGACCGTGTAAGTAGTAGGATTGATTATCGGCGTCAGTGTTACCGTATCACACGTATCGCAGGATACTGTTGATCCCGGTGTCCATGCATACGATTTTACCGGTGTATTCCGCACAAGCACGGTCGTTAGCCTGTTGGTCCCCACAAATTCGTTAGTGCTTCTCGGTGTTATATCTATTGTCGGATATGGCTGCACATTCACCTTTATCACCGCAGTATCACTGAAGCAGATATTTTCTGTCACCACCACAGTATACACCACAGATGCATCAGGAGCTATAGATATAGGATGGCTGCTTGTCGCATCATCGAGGAAGATGCTAGGGTACCATTGGAACTTAGGTATATCCAGTGAACTATGTGTGCTGTGGCTACTTGCAAACAACTGCGCGTTATCGCCAAAGCAGATGTCTGTATCATGACCAAATACATTGATGTTAGTATCCAGTACAGATATCTTTACCTTAAGAGAATCCGTGCAACCAAAGCGCGTATGGCCGGTCAGCAGGTACTGCATGTTGAATGTATCGTTTACCACAGGGTTTGCGCATGAGTCGCAGGACAGGAACAGGTTAGGGCTCCATTCATAGGTCCATGCACCGAACGCCAGCAGCTGCAGCGGTGTGCCGCGGCACTGGAATATAGGGAACGTATGCGGCTCCGCATATACATCCAGCATAGGCAGCGGCATTACCACTATCCTTTTTGCTACAGAGTCTTTACAACCTATACGGTCTATCGCAGTAGCTTCATATAGCGTTGTAGATGTAGGGCAGGCCGTTGTGGTATCACATATAGTACATGACAGGCCGGTTGTAGGCGTCCATGCAAAAAGGCTTCCGTCCCTTCCGCTAGCTATCAGCTGCGCACAACTACCTATACATATACTATCCGGCCCTGTTACTACCAGGTGGTTCAGCAATGTATCTACCAGCAGCTCCGTAGTTACTGTATCCTTACAGCCGAAGAAAGTAGTACCTACCACAGTATACGTAGTTGTTATCGTAGGACTGGCTATTACAATAGCCCCGGCGGTCGTGTTCAGTCCCGTTGCCGGTTCCCATGTATAGGATCCCAGTACGGTACCCAGGTCAGCGCCACCTGCAGTAATAGTAGTGCTTGCACCACGGCATATAAGCGATGGGTGAGAAACCACTATAGGCGGCTGGCCAAATACTGTAAATGTGATCGCTGCATTACAGCCTGTAGCGGTAAGTGTATAAACTACCAGCATGGTATCCGTAACCGGGGTGATACCTGTTACCAGGCCCGTTACAGGATCTATAGTACCAATGGCCGGCCGGCTGACACTCCATGTGCCTCCGGGAGTAGCATCTGATAAAAGTGTACTGAAGCTGGTACATACATACGAGTGACCGGTAATTACCGATGGTACCGGATTTACGAGCACCGATGCCGTAATTAAACAGCCCGTAGGTAACTTATAAGTGATCGTTGCGATACCCGCAGCTACTCCGGTAATGACCCCTGTTACAGGATCTATACTGCCTATACCCGGGTTACTGCTGCTCCATGAGCCCCCGGGCGTCGCGTCAGAGAATGTAGTAGTACTACCCACACATACCACGTCGACACCGGTTATGGCATCAGGTAATGGGTTCACATATATAGTATCCATAGCTATACAACCCTCAAGGGTAGTATAGGAAATAGTTGCTGTACCCGCACCATAGCCGGTAACAACACCACCCGGGCTGGTAATATCAGCAACCGGTGGGTTATCGCTGTTCCAGGTACCACCCGGTGTAGCATCACTCAGCACCGTTGTAAGACCAACACATATTGTGTCGCGGCCTGTAATAGGTTTCAATGGGAATACTCTTATTGTATCAGATACTTTACATCCCGATGGGAATGTGTAACGTATCGTATCTATCCCGTCCGTTATGCTGGTATATAGTCCCGTTATAGGGTTTATACTGCCAAACGAAGGAAGCACAAGGCTCCATGTACCACCCGGCGACGCATCACCAAACGATACGGTATAGCCCTGGCACACCGTAGGCGACGGACTGGAAATAGGGAATGGCAATGCATTTACACGCACCGTAAAGAATGACTTACAACCCGTAGGCAGCGTATATATAATAAGTACAGTACCAGATGCCTTACCCAGCACTACACCCGTAAGCGTATCTATCTGTGCAACATTCGTATCGCTGCTGCTCCATCTGCCTGTTGGCGAGAAAGCATTAGCAAGGTGTATCGTATCACCCACGCACACCGAATCCTTTCCGGTTATCGGTGCCACAGGATATACGGTTACAATAAAAGTAGCTGTACAACCTGAAGATGTTGTATAAGTTATCGTTTCAAATCCCGTACCGGGGCCTCCAACAACCACAACAGACGTTGGCGTACCGGGTACCGTTCCTCTTAAAGTGGTAACTATTCCCGGACTGGTAAATGTCCCCCCCGGCGTATTATCCTGCAATACTATCGAGTCATTGACACATATCGTGTTAGGACCGAAGATTGGGGTTATCGGGTTTACGGTAACTACCGTTGTCGCAAAGCACGAAGACGTAACAGTATAAGTGATCGTGGAAGTACCGGCAGAAATAGCAGTCCAGTGTCCGGTTACAGGATCTATCGTTGCTACAGCAGTATTTGTGCTGGTCCAGGTTCCACCCGGTGCAGGGTAGTCATAAAGTGTCGCTGTGTCACCCACGCAAAGAACAGAATCACCGGTCGGTGTCGTAGGTGATGGTGTAACTGTCAGGGAGAAGAATGCTTTACAACCGGTAGAAAGAGAATCACCAATTATTGTAGTACCCAAAGCTATTGCCGTTACAAAACCTGTTACAGGATCTATTGTCGCAACTGAAGTATTACTGCTAAACCAGGTGACACTTCCGCCGCTTGCATCGCTCATGGTACCCGTATTACCCACACATAGTACGCTAGGTCCCGTTATCGGTCCCGGTAATGGATTTACTGTTATTGTCTTTGTTGTATAGCAACCGGTGTTTAATGTATAGGTAACCGTCGCCACACCGCCCGGAGGAAGACCCAATAATGAGACCGATACCCCACCCGCAGGGGCACCCAACACCACACCCGCAGGTGAAACTGTCCATGAGACCGGCGATGCCGGAACCGGCGTAAAATTGAAATAATTCCCTATATCCCCTACACAAAAAGAATCAGGCCCGGAAATTGGTCCCGGTAGCGGATTGATGGTGACCACAAACTGCACACCACACCCGGTGCTAAGCGTATAAGAAATAGTATCTACCCCGGCTGTAACACCTGTTACCAGACCGAAACCATCTACTGTAGCATTGCCATTCGTAGCAGACCATGTGCCACCGGAGGTAGCATCGCTCAGCTGGATAATAGACTCACCGACACACTCAAATTTCTGGTTACCTATAATGGTATCCGGTAGCGGATTAACCGTGACTACCAACGTTGTGGAGCACCCTGTCCTGGTGATCGTGTAAGTGATCGTGTCCAGCCCCACTACCATACCTTGCAATTGCACTGTTGGTGGTGTTGAGGTTACAATAATTGCATTAGTATTGCTGGTTGTCCAAATCCCACCTATTGTAGTATTTGTAAGTGTGGCTGAACCGCCCACGCAAAGCTGGGCACTACCTGTAATAAGCGCAGGTAGCGGATTAACAATAACAAGTGTATCTCTTTTACAGCCTGTTGGCAAAGTATAAAATATAGTATCTACCATTCCGGGAGGTGTTCCTCCGGGAGGCACTCCGGTAACAAGGCCGGTTATAGAATCTACCGTAGCAATAAGCGAGTTGGAAGAGGTCCATTTACCTCCGCCAACAGTATTACCTAGTAGCGTGAAACCATCTGCGCATATCGTATCATTACCCGTTATCAGCGCAGGCAATGGATTGACCAGGAACGTATCGCATGTACGGCAGCCCGACGGGAGTGTGAAACACACATAGTCTAGTCCGGGCGCATTGATCTGCATCGTAGCATGGCCTGTCAGTGGCGGGCTTGAGAACACAGTAGCGCCACCCAAAGCGCCGCTTACAGCACCTGAGGTAAAGAAGCCTAAAGAATCTTTATCATAAAGATAGAACGACGGGAACCAGGCACAGGTACTGTCTGGTACACCCACTATCGGGCTAGGTGTTTTGGTCACGGTTATTACGAATGATGTAGCACAACCTGATAATGTATAAATGATCGTATCCAGCCCTGATATACCTTTAAAAGTTACATTGCCGGCAGGGTCTACCGCAACAGTTGTATTTGTAGCACTCCATGTACCGCCTGTCACTAATCCACCTGAATAATTGTCCGGCAAATCCATAGCACAATGCGTGGAAAGACCTGTAATAGCGCCGGGAATAACCAATAGATCGCCAAAGTTATCACCAGAAGGACCGGTTGTAATACTTGGAACACCTGTAACTGATGATGCATAAATGTAAGCAGGAGTGGGTATAGTAGAGGTAGGCTGTACGAATATGTTGCTGATGGTTATCTGGTCCGGCAATGCACCGCCTAATGCTGAAATGTTAATAATGAGGTTACCACCTGAGTAACTGGCTGATACAGCAGCAACATCACCGCCACCCGAGAAAGTAGCGGTTACAGCAGGTAGTGCAGTAGTACAAAAGTTCCAGCCGGCTGGAACAGACAATGTTATTACATCAGGTCCCGCAGCGAAATCACCGGGCAGGCCTTCCTGTATGGTGATAGGGCCAAGTCCTGTACATCCCGCGCTGGTACCGCCAACGGCAGTTGTATAACAGACGGCGGTACCGCCTGTGGCTTTTGTAATAGTTACTGCTGCATAGGATATATAGCTGACACAACTGAATATAAAAGCTAACAAAAATATTTTTACTGCCCTTGCACTCGCACTACTACCGATAGTTATAGCAGATAATAATAGTAAAGAAGGTTTTCTCATGAGCCTGACCTTAATGTAAAAAATGATCTAAATTTTTTTAAACCGGACGGTAAACATACTAAAAAATGCATTACCGACCGAAAGTTACGTTAATTTTTCTTTAAAGCAAGAGTTTTGAATTATTACATTAAACAATATTGAACTACGGGTTAATAAAGCATTTTTTATTTACTATGTTGTGACACGAAAGGCGATAAATAATTTTCCGGAAAATTCATTTCGCATGTAAAATTTAAACCATGCACTTGTTGCTGCGTTATTCCCAAAATCAAACGACTCATTATTTTTTACAATAATGAGTCGTTCAGTCAAAAGAAAAATATAATTTATGCTTCTACCTCGGCCTTGCTTACATTTCTGTACACAAATGAATTATAGATATGCCGACGTGCAAAACGCGCCGGAGCATCAGCATTAATGAGTTTTACATAGATGGTTTTCGGAACACCGAAATATTCATATTTATTGCCATCAGGAAAGCTGATGATCAGCACCTGAGACTTATATTCAAAATCTGCAATAAAAGGGGCAGTAATGGTTTGGGTATACTCCGCAAGCGTCTGCTGGCGGGTTTCCGGGGCTATGCTCACCAGGAAGTGGTAAGCCTCAATGATCTTTTTGCTTTTTTCCTCTGCTTCCAGCTTTTGCTCTTCGCTCTCCTGGAATTTGTCAGGATGCCAGTCCTTCATCAGGTTCCTGTAGGTCGTCTTCAGCTCCTTCAGTTCAGCGGCTTCGTTCACTCCCAGCAATCTTCTGTAATCAACTATCTTTTTCATATATTTTACTGTACTTATGCGGAAAAAGTTGCAAAGGTACGGTAATTTTCGTTGACAACGTTTTTGATGGGTTTTATGACAATTCTGCTACATATTTCCAAACTCTAGCCAATGGTGAGGCCTTCATGAGCCAACTCCATTGTTTCTATAGCCACTTCATTAGCATCAGACTTCATGTCTGTAACAGTCATTTTACAGGGAAATGCATTTTGCAGGTGCCAGGTCATAGCTGGTGCGTTAGCTTCATCCAGCAGGCTGATGGTCACCGTTTCCCGCTTTATGGTATTCATCTTAATAAGGCTATACTTGTCCCACAGGTTTTTATCTCCATTAAAAATGCCTTTTTTCAAAGTGACATTACCAAACTTTTGGATACCCGGCATTTTTACAGTTGAGAATTGCTTGCTGTTTCCGCTACGGTATTCGATCACCTGTGTTTCAGCCGACAGACCGGTCACCTCCTGGAAGATCATTTCAGCATCACCTATTTTCACAGAGAACTGGAATTTGACCAGCGGCCATACGCTTTGTGATTGAGAAGATCCGTCGTCTGCCATAGATAATTGTTTTAGCTGCGCCTGTAAGATAAGCAGTATCCGTAAATCTACGTAGATAAAAATACCAATTCCTTGGTATAGGTCAGCTTCAGTATCCTGTCGACTTTTGTACCAGTCAATTCACCAGCAAAAAACCAGCGACAATGAAAAAACAATTACTCTCCGTTCTGTTTGTATTAGCAGGCATCAGTGCCTTTGGTCAGTGGCAGGCTACTAACCTTACATCGGTTACTTATCTGCCTATTGTTATGGAAACCCACAACAATACTATGTATGCTACCGTATTCAATGGTTTTACCGCAACGCTGAATAAGCTGAACAGCGACAATACCAGCTGGACAGCCATACCTACCAGCTCTGTAATTACAGTACCCAGGTTTATGAAAAGCGCTGGTACAAGAATGTACATGAGCTCTATTAACTCCGGTGTATACTCTATGGTATATTATACTACCGACGGTGGTGCCAATTTCATACCTGATACGGTGGGACTGCCTCCTTCTTTTTCCGGCGTAGCGATTGTAGGCGCTATACAGTACCACAAGGGTAAGGTATTCGTGGCAATGGCAGGAAATGGTTATTACATGAAAGATACTGCAGATGTAGCATGGCATTCGGTGAATTGCCCTACTATGTTCAATGCGCCGCTTGATCCCCTTACTTTTTATAACGGCACCCTCTACGGCTATGACAATACAGGCACTAATACGTTGTATACCTCCACCGACTATGGCAGTAACTGGACCGTAGTTGCAAGCAACCTGCCCTCAGATTTTAATACCACTATGATCACAGCCGACGATGTATCCGGCAGGCTGTATGCTGCAGGCTCGTGGGGCGGCTCACCTCTTGTATACGGGCTGAAATACTCTGATGATGGCGGTAAAACATGGACCACATCTACAGAAGCCGCACCTTTCATCAACAAGAATTACAACAATACACAACAGCAGATAACCGCTATATATGCGCACTCACCCACTCTCTATCTGGCCCTTGAAAATAACAAAGATCTTTCTGCACCGAACATAGTGGGCTCTACAACAGGCCTGGCAGGATTGGCGTATGACACCGTGGGTCTTCCCACAAATGCTCCCGGTGCAGCAAACGGCATAAAGTTCCAGGTATACCAGGACAAACTGGCACTCTGCCTGAATGTAATAGATGTATACCTGAAAGGCACACCAAACGGCATAAAGGAGCAGCAGGTAGCAAATAATAATTTCACCATCTTCCCTAACCCCTGCCGCAATACCCTGGCCATACAAACCACAGGCAAACCGGCCACTGAAATAAGAATAATGGACTACACAGGCAAAACAGCAATGACACTTCCAGGCACAGTAAAAGAAGCAGAGCTATCATCGCTTCGTTCTGGCCTGTACCTTATCCAGTTCATCAATGATGGTAGTGTAACGGAAATTCAGAAGTTTATAAAAGAGTAATGAGTTTTGATATACCCAAAATAAAGCCGCATTATTGCGGCTTTATTTGTTTTACAGATCAGGCACAGAATTTGATCAGGTTCAGGTCAACTCTAATACCTTTGTTTTGTTGAATACCTGTATCAGACACATACTGCTATCCCTCCTCTGCCTGTTTGCGATACCATCGTATGCCCAGCTGTTCGTTGGTGCAGACAGGGGCTTTAATGTAGGCGTGGTATCTGCGTTAGGCAACAGGTTCCAACGCATTGGCCTCACATTCCAGGCATATTATATTTACAACTTTGTACAGGCCAACGCGGAAGTACGGGTATATCATAACTTTAAAAACCTGGGGCCACCCGGACAGTACAATGAGCTGGTTACTTCAGCAGGAGTAGTCGTGGGCTATGGTGTAAGGCAACCGGAACATAACCCGTTTGTAAGTGTTGTGTCCAATCAGACACTCTATACCAACAGCGTCGGCTATTCCTACAATCTCTATTTCAATAAAATAAAGACCACGCAGCAGACAGGCATCATAGCCCTCCAGTTCCATACTGTCAGCATCATTTCAGAGAATGATATTTTCGCACGGCCCACGCTGGACAGGTTCAGAACAGGCGGCATACTGGTGCAATACCAATACAAGGGCCTGTACCAGTTTGCCATCAACTGCACCATGTGGACCGGGCAGATGGAACATAAATCGACCGGCGACAAAGACCTGCCATTCAGTGCCTACATGGATACCAGTGGCAGCCGGTATGCAAATTACTCCCACGGCCTGCTGAGCGGGCAATTTAAAATGGCGCTCGATCACGGCCAAAACCTGCAGGTCAATGCAGGTATAGATGCCGAGCAGGTACGCAACTTTGTGCAGAACCGCCTGATACACGACGTGTTCCTCGGCCCGAAAACATTTCATAAGTTGAAGAATTGCTACATGCCCATGGTAGATACTGCAGGCAATCAATATCTCTACAAACCAGGACAGGAAATAAAATGTGCCAAGCCGTACTGGAATATTTTCACTTCAGCGGCTACCTTTTATTAATGCTACGAATGCCAATAGCAACCCTTTCACAACCCGATAATTGTACGCTACTTTATGGGAGTAATACACTGAATAGATTCACTTGTTTCAAAATCCGAGAACTCTAAATTAACAAGCGACTTTTTACCATCTTTTACATCGGTGTTGTACTTCAGGTATTGCTCCTTTTTAAAACCATTCGTTAAAGAAAATAAACCGGTAACAGTGCTATTGTTGGAATTAAACCTGCAAGTGCCAACTTGCAGGTTATTTTTGATCACAGGATAATTGAACCCTCCAATAGTGAAATTGTCAGCAAGGTTCAGCGTTAATTCAAAATCCTTCATGATGATTAATTTTTAGGCCCAGTGAAATATTCCTTCACAAAAGCATGTTGTTGGTTTTCGGTCATCTTATCGGCCGGTTTTACTTCTATTTTTATGTTTTCAAAATGGCTGTCTGCTCTTAGCAGGTTCAGCAGCTCTGCCTTAGCATCTGTAGGACCGAAAAGCAATACCTCGTCATAGTTCGCGATTTCTTTACTCAACTCTTTGTAGTACACAGACTCTGAATACTGCTCTTTATTATGCATCAGGCTCTCCCCTTTGGCAACGTCCTGGGCTTCTGCTTCATCTGTAAACTTCGAGCCTATTGCTTTTGTTTCAATGTCGTGCGTTGTAAACTCCATCAGGTGCGCATTTGCATGGTCCATCCAGATACCTAATTTCTTTTGCGTTGTCATAGTTGATTTTTGTTTTAGTAAAATATTTAAAAATTATTGAAGATGTGTCCTTCCTATGCGGTATCATTACTTGTTACCAGTTCACTTATCTTCTTTGTATTACTCAGAATGATGTCAATAAATAGCTGCAGATCTTTTTCTGAAACATGCGCTGCAAGCATCTCCGTTGATAAAGAAATATTTGCCAGTGAATCTTTGATACCGTTCGCTGTGTCAGATTTTGTATGCTCTTCATTTGTCTTTGATGATAGTTTACCTTTAGCATTGATCCGGTATTCTATCTTCGCCAGCTTTTCCTCTGTTTCTTCTAATCTTATAGCACACAATTTGCTCTCGGTTACATCAAGTGTGGTACCTATCATTCTTACCGGTTGCTTGTTATCGTCAAAGATCACATACCCATTATCATGCACATAAGCATAGGTGCCATCCATCTTCTGAAACCGGTAATCATCTTCCCATACTATGCTTGAACCATCATGAACAACCTGTTCCAGTTTTTCCAGCACACGCACTTTATCTTCCGGGTGTATGCGGCTTGCCCAGAAATCCCTGGGTATGTAGGCATTTTCTATATCGTACCCGAAAACCTTTTTATGCCCACCATCCAGCCAGAATAATTCGTTGGTCTTAATATCCCATTCCCACAGTGAATCGTTTGAAACCTCTGTAATGAACCTGTATAGCTCATTTTGTATCTTAAGTCGCTGCTCAGGGTGGTCCGGGTGGTCTGATGGAACGGTGTTGCTGCTTTTAAAGGAGACAGACAAAGTATCATTGTAGTTGTAAATGATCACATCAAACCATGCACCCATTTCCCCCCAGTACTCTTCAAAATGAAAAGGCAGTTCCAGTAAAAAAGCCTTTGGGTATACT
>JAOQAP010000110.1 GCA_025963465.1 Flavipsychrobacter sp. | reverse complement strand
CTAACACACCTGTACATCGACCAGGTGCCGGGAGTATTCAATGTAAAGGTAACGCCTGAATATAACGGGTGCATAGGTATGCCTGCATATGTAACAGTAACTGTGGACTCTCCTAAGGCGATAAAGGTAGACACAGTTCTATGCAGCCCACTTCGCACAGTCCATTTTGGCGATGTATCACTAGGTGACGATACCCACATGTGGGTGTTTGGAGACGGCGCAACATCTACTTTAAAAAATCTGGTACATACCTATCCGTTGCCGATCATCTATACAGGGTATCTGGCTACATACAATATAAAGAGCGGTTGCAGGGACACAACAGGCCTCTATTTTGACTTCACAAGGCCTAAAACCATAATAAATTACAGACCAAAGGTCTGTGACTTTATACCCGATACGCTATCAACGGTAACGCTGGGCTCAACCAAGCCATACTATCTTTTTGCAGATGCGGATTTATCTGCTCGGTCGCATTTCGGGTTGTCCGTTCCGCCCGATGGAGTTCAGGATACTTTTTATAACAGCGGAACACACCATTTGATGCTATATATAAAGTATGCCGACAATTGTCTTGATACCATGTATTTTAGTGTAAATTCCGGCAAGCCCGTTGTGGATTTCAATGCTACACCCACTACCGGTTGTGCACCGCTTTCTGTAAACTTCACCGATGCCAGCGTGGATTCTCCCGGGTTTACTCCAACGAAGTACGCATGGACTTTTGGTGACGGAGGTACTGCGCTCGTAACATCGAAGGTTGTGCCACATACCTTTACAACCGGCGGGACGTTCTCCACTAAGCTGGTAGTGACAGATAACTATGGCTGTGTGGACAGTAATACCCTGAACCTGGTAACGGTATGGAAGCCCAAAGCAGATTTCTATACATTGGATCAAACCCCGTGTGTGGGTGATAATATCCAGTTCGTTAATAAAAGTATAGATGGAGTTACCTACTCATGGTCGTTTGGTGATGGAGGTACCTCTACGGTTACTTCGCCGTGGCATACCTATACAGCAAACGGCAATTATACAGTATCACTTACAGCAACAGATGTGCATGGGTGTACAGACGTGGCAACATTCGTTAATTATATAGCGACTTCGCAACCGTCAGTATCTTTTTACATGCTCGATTCGTTTTCTATCTGTCCGCCGTTGATGACCAATTTCCACAATACAAGTACAGGTGCTATCTATTATGCATGGGACCTTGGTGATGGCAACTACTCCAGCGCTGTAAACCCGAGTGATATCTATACTGCAATAGGCTACTATACAGTAACACTTACAGGTACCGATGCACAGGGCTGTATGGCAACAGCTATAGGGCATGCGAGCATTTATGGTTATTTAGGAGGCTTCTCCTATACACCACTTACCGGCTGTTCGCCACTGGCGGTACATTTCAAAGCGCTTATCAGTAATGTGCCCAATATAATCTGGGATTTTTCTGATGGCAGCACCAGCAAGGCAGCATTTACAGATACAGCAGACCATGTATACACATTGCCGGGTTCGTACGTACCAAAACTGATACTTAGTGATAACTCCGGTTGCCAGAATTCTTCGATAGGCGTGGACACGATAAAGGTAGACCAGGTTACACCTGGCTACACCAGCATGCCACACCCTGTATGTGTGAAGAGTACGGTCGCTTTCAATGATACGTCTACCAGCTTTTTCTCTACCATCACATCATGGGCATGGACAATGCCTGACGGATCTGTTAATACCACTGCGGCTACTACATGGTATTACGATACACCGGGCACCTACCCTATGACATTTGTAGTAACAGATGGGTGGGGCTGTACAGGTACGCTTAAAGAAGATATAATAGTACATCCGCTACCGGACGTAGATGCCGGCAAGGATACTGTGATATGCCTGTCAGACAAAGCAACCCTGCGCGCGACAGGTGCTGAAACCTACTCATGGACTGCCGATGCAACGCTTAGCTGCGTTAATTGCAATCCTGCACAGGCAAACCCTGTAGTTGCGACTACTTACACAGTCACGGGCACTGATAAATATGGCTGTATGAATATTGATACAGTGAAGGTGTCAATAATAACAAAAACAGTAAGCCATGCTACCGGAGATGCGGAAGTATGCCGTGGTGTGGTAGTGTCATTACTTGACTCGGGTGGTACGTCTTATGTATGGACTCCGGCTATCGGGCTTAACAATCCTAATATAGCAAACCCGCTTGCTACTCCGTCTTCTACACAGCGCTATACGGTAATAGCCTACCTGGGTAGCTGTATACCGGATACAGAAGTAGTATGGGTAACAGTACACCAGCTCCCAACCGTAAATGCCGGTGAGGACCAGCGACTGCTGGAAGGATCTATAGCACAGCTGGATGCAACAGGCACGCTCATAGAAAAATTCAGTTGGGTACACGATGAAACGTTAACGTGCGATTCCTGCCTGAGCACAACGGCTACTATGTCGCTGACTACAACATACACAATAAATGTTGCTTCAGATTTTGGTTGTAAAGCATCTGATACTGTTACAATACATATTTATTGTGATAACAGCCAGCTGTTTTTGCCTAATACATTTACTCCTAATGGTGATGGGCAAAATGATCTGTTTTATCCACGAGGGATAGGTGTGAGCATAGTAAAGTCGTTCCGGATATATAACAGATGGGGCCAGCTATTGTTTGAAAGGTCGAATATAAAGCTCAATGATGTCTCAAACGCATGGGATGGCTCCTATGGCGGAGTTGCTCCACGACCAGATGTATACGTTTATGTGCTGGATGCGCTTTGTGCAACAGGGGAGCCGCTGAACATAAAAGGTGATGTAACTATTATAAGATAAAACACAGGATATGAGTGCGAACGAACTGATCAACAAGATATACACTAAGAGCAAGGCTCTTTCAATAAATATTTGTGCCGGAGCTATGTTGCTCATGGGCTCATCTGCTGTTTATGCACAGGCAGACATACACTTCTCTCAGTTTTATGAGACGTCGGTATTGCGCAATCCATCGCTTACAGGCGTGTTTGAAGATGATTACAAGCTTGGTGCCTATTATCGTACACAATGGGGCAGTATCTCGCACCCTTACGTTACAGCCCTGATCAGTGCAGAAACACACTTTGCAGCAAGCCGCACTTCCGATGACTTCTTTAGTATTGGCCTGCTGGGCTATGCAGATAAAGCAGGAAGTATAGATGAGAAGATAACTGCATTTTATCCTGCGCTTAATTACAACAAATGCCTGAACGTAGAGCATAACACCTACATCTCTGTTGGTTTCACAGGCGGTTACGTGCAATATAGTTTTGATCCGGCAAAAGCTACATTTAACAACCAGTATATGAATGGCATGTTCAATGCAGCTAATCCAACTATGGAAAGTATACCTAACGCAAAAATGACATTGTGGGACTTGGGCGGTGGTGTTAACTTCAACAGCAGTCGCGGAGAAAATAACGCTAAGGTTAGTTATATAATAGGTGCATCAGGATACCACTTCACACAGCCGGTAATATCGTACTATCACAATACTAAAGTATCTGAGAATATAAGGTGGAATGGCAATGCTGCCATAAGCTATGTATTCAGTGATAATGTATCGGTACAGGCCCAGGGAAACTATGCAAAACAAGGCACCTATAACGAGATAATGGTAGGTGGATTGCTGAACTGGACGCAGACGAAAGGCATGGAAAACCTGTTTGTGATATCCGGGGGTGCCTACATGCGCTTGAATGATGCATTGATACCAGTGGTAAAAATGAAGTACAAAACGCTGGCTATAGCGCTTAGTTACGATGTGAACATATCTACACTGAGCACAGCAAGTAATCTGCAGGGTGGTACTGAACTTACTATCTTTTTTACCGGCAACTATACCGATAAAGGCATAACAAGAAAGACTGTTTGCCCTAAATTTTAGTTGTAGTCTCCGACACGAACATTTCTTTTACCGTCATTTTTCTATTACTCACCGAATGTCGCTTCCCTGCGGTATTCGGTGAGCGTATTTTTGGTAAAAATTATTGTTATGAAAAAGAGATGGACAAGAAAGATACCCTTTGTAATAGCTATTGCGGCACTGGGCGTATTTGCATTTACAAGTGTAGTCATGCTATTGTGGAACGGCATTTTACCTGCTGTACTACATGTAGGGGCTATCACCTTCTGGCAGGCTGCCGGTATACTACTGCTGTCAAAAATACTGTTTAGCGGCTTCAGGGGGCGCAGAGGTATGCATGGCGGCGGATGGGGCAGAAGGATATTTGCTCATAAACTGGCAAACATGACCGACGAAGAAAAAGAACAATTCCGCAACGGACGTGGTTGTCATAGCATGCATGATACTGCATGCTGCTAATAATCATTGGCTTATAAGAGAACAGGTTGATGCCGTACGGCATCAACCTGTTAATAAGCTTTATGAGTATTTGTTTTTATAGGGGCCGACTATTGTGAATTAACCGGCAATAAATGCTACAGGCCACAATTAACTTGCCTGCAATAATTAAGACATCCGTCTGCTCAGAAAGGTTGGGTAGTTGGGGTGTAACACAATGTTAATTATGCAGCACCAGCCCAAACTGTTTCCACGTCTTTGTTGCCTCGTATAAATGCTGCAAAGGGTCGCCGGATACATTACGGCCACCACTGCCCCGGCCATTCATTCTGTTGCCACCTATATTACCGCCGCCCGGCCCCATTGAGCCGGCATTCATGCTATTGTTCATGCCTGAATTATTCTCCGCCTTGGTAGATGGTTGCTTGAACCGGTTTACCGCAAAGCATACGCTGATGGGCTTGCCTGCATCAGTTGCGGAAAGAGTGCTTTTGTTATAAATAGCCTTAAGCGGGATAACTGCTTCCCATACAAGCTCCTTGTACTCATCTATCTTCATCACTACTTTTATACCGCATGAGTTTATCTGCGTAACCACATAACCACCGTTACATGCTTTGAATCCCTCAAGGGTATACTGATTTGCTTCTTTAGCTATCCTGCTTACATTCTTTTCCCATTTTTTGTTGGCATAAGATGCACCATCGCCACCGTGGCTACCGGGTTGCTTTATCATATCCAGTGGTTCATTATCATTTT
>JAOQAP010000103.1 GCA_025963465.1 Flavipsychrobacter sp. | reverse complement strand
TGTCCAGGAGAAAGCTCCTGAATTTTAAATTCTCTGCCACTAAAATTTAATTTTACATCGAAAGTTCCTTTTGAAACTCCTTTAATAGCTATATATTCAAACTGTTTGCCTAAAAAATGAAATAAATATTCATTTAAAATTTTTAGTTTGTTTTCACTGTCTGAAGGGAGGGAAGTTTCATCCAAATATTGAAAAACTTTATCGTTAGTAATATCTAGGGCGACTTCTTTTACGTGGTTAAAAACGGTGTCTATATTAAACCCATTTATTTCATTGTTATCAGCATTTGTTTGATAGGTATTATTAAGCAATGCATTTATATCTATTGCTTTTCCGGTTGTTACATTCGATAATATTTTCCCGTCTATAAATTTTACATGAGATGCTACTTCTACTCTAAAACGTGCAAGATTATTTTTATATTGTTGTTCGGCTACAGCATTCGTCGCTCTGTAAGACAACAAATCAGGCAATAATTGTTGCATTTGGGGAGTTAAGTGAGATACATATTTCGAAAAAACTTGCGGGGAACAATCAGAAATAAAATTCTTAATTAGTTCTAGCACTCTAGATTTTCCAGATCCATTTTTGCCTACTAGGGCGATTATATGATTAAAGTCCTTCTTTAGAAAGGAAATTGGTTCTATGCCTAAGTCATTTTTTTTAATGTCTAATTTAACAAGCCTCATATAGTAATTTGATAAAAATTATTAATGGCATCCAAGTTAACTAAAAGCGGTGTGATTATAAAATAAATAATGATGCAACCATTATAGAATACTTCGTTGTTCAAGGATATTAACGAAACTCATCCCGCCCCGAACACTACGCTGTTATATAAATAACCTTATCTTGTCCTATCAAATTACCCCAATGCTAAAAAAGCTTCCCTGGTATCTCATATACCTGCGTTTGTTACTCACTATCGTCGCTGTCTTGTTTGGCTATTACGGGGTATTGGGTGCTGCTTATGTTGTGTTGCTGGCTATAGCTGCAGCAACAGACTACTATGATGGTGTGCTGGCAAGAAAGTATGGTGTGGAAACAGCTGCTTTGAGGCAGTGGGACAGCATAGCCGATACCATATTTTTTATTGGTGTGCTGGTAGGTATGTGGCTGGCACATCCTGAGGTATATTCAAAGTATGCGTGGGGCATTTATGCCATATTAGGACTGGAAGCACTACGCTACATTATAGATATAGCCAAGTTCAGGCGAGGTGCAAGCTACCACGCCCTGAGCGCAAAAGTGTTTGGTGTATCACTACTGGCAGCCACAATAGCGGTCATGGGCTTTGGTATATCAGAGCCTTTCTTTTCTATCGCGATCGTAATGGGTATACTATCAGAACTGGAAGGGCTGGCAATGTCCCTTGTCCTGAGAGAATGGACTTATAACATCAAACATATAGGAGTAGCAATGCAGATAAGAAAAGGTAATGACTAATACTATTATAAATAGCTGTGGCACACTTTAAAGTGTGCCACAGCTGTAATAACACCTCCTCTCCTTCGGAGTGACTGCAAAGGCACGAGCGAAGCTCACGGGAGAGGCCCCTACGCTTTAGGGTCAAGCGCTTTCTTTATTCTGAATGATACGTCCTGCAGGTGGTATTTGCTCATTTTGTCTGATGTGCCGGGTATAGCGCCGTCCACCTGTGTTTTCAGTGCGGTAAGTTGTGCACGTGCTATAGAAACTACATCGGTGTTCTTTGTATTTACAGCCATTTGCTGGAACGGGCCCGGTGTTGGTGCGGGCGCAAATGGATTGATCAATGTGATCAGCGCTTCCACATAGGCCTTCTGCAGGTTGCGGCGGAAAATGTCAATTGTCTTTTTACTGCTCAGCTCGCTCCATACACCTTTCTTCACATCGTCCATCATTTGCTCCAGCGGGTAGGTATCACTTGTGCCAAAACGGCCGGTACTCATGGCCAGGCGATTGAGCCTTGCGCCGGAGAGCAAGCTGTTCAGTACGTTTACCTGTACATTGCTTACCATCTCGGTTGACACCGGATTGTTGATCTTGTTCAGGATATCCTTGTCCAGCAGCCATGTTGGTGTTTCAAATAATTGCTTGTTCAGGAAAGTAACCGCCTCTACTTGTATGGCCTTTGGTGCAGGGCTGTATACATCTTCTCCGGTTTGTTCCACACTTTTCGGATTTTCGTATACGCCGCCCACATTCTTAGCCACATGGTTCATATAGCGGTTGTACTGGCCTACAAGTGCACCATACATATCCTTCAGGTTATCGTATTTGTCTGCATCTTCTTTTGTCCAGTCCGGTAGTTTTTTAATAATGACCTGCAGGTTCTTGATACCATAGGCACTAGCCTTCATGCTGTTGTCGCCCAGGTCTTCTGTCTGCGAGCGCGGATCGAACGGGTTAGATTCTGTACCAAACCAAAGGCGTGAATTCTTAAGGCTGTCCAGCACCCATTGGTTCACTATCTTTTTATCTTCTTTTTCGTCTTTTGCAAAGCTGGACTTATAACCCCATTGTATGGCCCACTTGTCATAGTCGCCTATTCTCGGGAATAGGCCTTTTTCACTGATATTATCTTCCGGCTGTGCTACATAGTTGAATCGTGCATAGTCCATTATCGACGCCGTATGTCCATGTGCTTCTACCCATGCTTTGTTACGCAGGTTTTCCACCGGTGTGCGGCTGCTGCTGCCCATGTTATGGCGCAGACCCAGCGTATGTCCTACTTCATGAGATGATACAAAGCGGATCAGCTGCCCCATCAGCTCATCAGAGAATTCCATTTTCCTTGCACTCGGATCTACTGCGGCAGCCTGTATCATATACCAGTCATGTAAGAGCTTCATTACATTGTGAAACCAGCCTATGTGGCTCTCCATGATCTCACCACTGCGCGGGTCATGCACATTAGGGCCATATGCGTTCTCTATATTAGATGGCAGGTAGCGCAGCACAGAGTAACGGGCATCTTCCAGGTTCGCTACAGAATCTTTCATATCCCACTCCTTACCCATTATGGCGTTCTTAAATCCCGCCTGCTCAAAGGCTGCCTGCCAGTCGTTGATACCTTGTATCAGGTAGGGTCGCCATTTCTTAGGTGTTGCAGGATCTATATAGTACACAATAGGTTTCTTAGGCTCTACCAGTTCACCACGCTTCCATTTTTCTATGTCCTCATCTTTTGGTTCCAGCCTCCACCTTATAATGAACACCTGGTTGTCCACCTTCTGCTGCATATCGTTGTACATCACGTAATCATCAGCAAAGAAGCCTACGCGCGGATCATAATACCTTTTTTGCATAGGCACTTTAGGCAGCAGTATGAAAGAGTTGTTCATTTCCATCGTTACCGCTTCTGCCGCATATGCTGCAGGTAGTGTGGTAGATGGGAAGCCGCCCGGTGTAGGTGGCATGAATGATGGTGTGGAATTGAACGTACGCACTACCCTCACCTCGGTATTTATAGGGAATGTATTGATACCTTGTATATAAGACCTGTCTCCTATCTGGTTACCAAGATTGAACTGCTTTTTGGTATACGTGCCAAGGCCGATAGGTTGGTTATCCCCTTTAAAGAAGTCCGACACATCAATTACAACTGAATTAGAATCTTTGCCATAAGCCTTTATCTCAAAGGATTCTGCAATAGGGTTCAGGTTAGAGTTTGTTACAGCCTTATATATCTCGTTGCTGGAATCTGCGAGGCTGATAGTTGTAACCACACGCAGGAACACATTTTTATTGGGGCCTTTCTCCCATAATATGGTCTGGTCATTCACCATTTCGCCTGCGTACTTACCGCCGCCGCCGGCTATCTTGTTGTAGCGGGTTGTCACGATCATCTCGCGGTTCATAAGAGAATCAGGTATCTCAAAATACCATTTCTCGTCTACTTTATGCACGGTGAACAGGCCGTACTTAGTTACAGCCTTATCGGTGATGACCTTGTTGTATGGTTTGGGCCCTTTTTTAGAGGCCGTACTGTCTGCAGGTTTTGCAGCAGGAGTAGCAGGCGGCGTAGGAGTATCGTTTTTGTGTTTTTTCTTTGCTGTAGCTACTAGGGCGCAGCATAGCAGTGCCGGAAATATAATGTATTTCTTCATTGTCGGATGTGTATACAGATAAATTATCAGGCAATGTACTCAACCTGAACTATTTATTTGATACAAAATCAAAAAATGACGCTGAAATTCACCCGTATGATATTTTTATCTGTTAGGAGGCTGATTGAGCAGCAGCCAGTAAAGGCCTATCTCCCCCACTGCCTTCAGGAAATTGTCAAATCCTACAGGCTTTACTATATAGCTGTTTATGCCCAGCGCATAGCACTTCGCCACATCCGGGTCTTCTTTCGACGAAGTAAGCACCACTATAGGGATGGTCTTTGTCCGATCGTCAGATTTCAGCTTTATGATCACCTCTATGCCATTTACCTTAGGCATTTTCAGGTCCAGGAGTATCACACGTGGTTGGTTGCTTACATCTCTGCCTGCATAAGCACCTTCACCAAAAAAGAAATCTATTGCATCGGCGCCATTCTCCAGGTGAACGATCCTGTTCGCAAAATGGTTTTTTTTCAATGCACGGATGGTCAGCTCCGCATCATTGGGATTATCTTCCACCAAAACTATTTCCACTTCTGTGTTTTCCATTGCTTGTTCTATTTACTTAGTGGTAATGAAAAATAGGTTGTTGTTCCTTTATCCGGTTCACTTTCTATCCAGGTACTGCCTCCATGCATGTTAATGATACGCTGAACAATTGCAAGGCCTATACCTGTTCCTTCAAATTCATCAGAAGTGTGTAGCCGTTGAAAAGTACCAAAGAGCTTATCTGCATAACGCATATTGAATCCCACACCATTATCTGCGACTGAATATACTATTTCATCTGCAATAATTGATGACGTTATGTGTACCGCTGGGTGTTCTTTTTTTGAAGAAAATTTTATTGCATTGCTTATCAGGCAGGTAAATACCTGTGAGATCAATAATGGTTCTGAGGTAGCCATGGGGAGATATTCAATAGTTACTTTCGCATTGCTGTTGGTTTCTTTTGTTATCTCTTTCAGCACAGCCTCTGCAATGGCGTTCATATCCACACTTCGCGGCTTTAGCTCCTTCCGTCCCGTGCGGGAGAAAACAAGCAGGCCATCAATAAGTTCGCCCATCCTGGTAGCATTAGCACATACGGTACCCAGCAACCTCTTGCCTTCTGTACCAAGAGTATCTTTAAAATCTTCTTCCAGCATCCGGCTGAAGCCAAGTACTGCCCTTAGCGGAGCACGAAGATCATGCGATACCGAATAAGAGAACGCCTGCAGTTCTTTATTTAGATGTAAGACCTTATCCTCTAATTGTACCTGTTGTGTAATGTTATCGATCTTATGAATGACCGCTATTACATCTTCCCCATTAAGCAATGGAGTATTCAATACATTTATAAATTTTGGTGCCTGTAGTTGGGTCGATGTAGCAACTTTATTTTGAAATGCTTGAGTAATTGACTCGATGATAACGTGCAATTCAGTGATCGTAAAATATGTAGCACAGGCATCGGCCATATTATGTCCTGTTGCTTCTTCCCTGTTCTTTGATATGGTGTTGAGATAGCCATCACTTGCCGCTATAATTACATGGTCCGCATCGAGCACTATATACTGGCCGGGCAATATATCAAATACCTGCTGAAAACTGATCGTTGCACCTGTTGTTGTCTGGTCCATCACTCACTTTTTATCGACACATGCATCTTCATTATGCAACGCCCAGCCTTTTGTTCAGTACATGTACTATCAGTCTTATCGATTCTTTTGTAAGTGGTTTTATGAGGTAGTACTCCACATATTTATTGGCTTGCGCCCTGAGCATGTCCTGCTTATTAACAGATGATGACAGGATATGGACCTTCACACGGTCTTTAATATTTCCTCCCAGCTGTTCAAAACCTTCCAGGAACTCCCACGCATTCATTACCGGCATACTGATATCCAGCAGCAGTATTGTTTTTTCATCACCGGTTGTATTAGCATACTTGCGGGCTATATGATCAAACCCTTCCTGCGGATCTGTAAAGTCGGCAATTTCTGCGTTGGGAAATGTTTTTTCAATGATCTTGCGGCACAATGTATTATTGATGGCATCGTCATCGATGATCACAAAATCATTACTGTTGGTCATAAGAGAGGTTTTTATGTGGTGAATTGATACGCAGTTATTGTTTTAAGCCAATTCCAAAGTATTCTGTAGTTCAAATTCTATCCTGAATTCTGTGCCTTCGTTCACTTTGCTTTTCACACTTATTTTCCCGCCCAGGGTTTCCACCTGTGTTTTTACCATATACAAGCCCATCCCTTTACCCTCTGCATACTCCGGATGAAAGCGTTTGTAGAGGCCAAATATCTGTTGGTTACTCTTTTTCTCCAGGTCTATGCCTATGCTGTTGTCTTTAAATATCAGCTCTATTTTATCAGCAGTTTTATGGCTTGTTATTTCTATAACGGGTGCCAGGTCCGCCTGCCTGAATTTTATACTGTTCGAGATCAGGTTATAAAATATGCTGCGCATATAACTCTGTAAAGTAGACATTTCATCTACCTCTGCAAAATCAGTAATGATCATGATGCAATTATCCTGCAAAAAACTACCAATACTGAACTTGATATCTTCAACCAGTTGCGAAAAATACACTTTTTCTTTGTATTCGTTCACATGATGTTTTACCTGCAATATGTGGTTGAGGTCCACAATAGTATTATCCAGTTTATTGATAGAAAAAGAAAGTGCCCGCATAAACTCCTCCTTCTCCTGCTCATCAAGATTTTCTTCCAGCAATACATTGGATACCCCTACTATATTAGCTACAGGAGCACGCAGATTATGAGAGATAATATATGCAAACTGCTCCAGGTCTTTATTTCGCTGTAACAGGTCGGCCGTTATCTTTTTCTCTTTCAACTCTGCATGCTTACTGTCCGATATGTCCCT
>JAOQAP010000056.1 GCA_025963465.1 Flavipsychrobacter sp. | reverse complement strand
AGCGGCGACAAAGGCCCGAAGATAGACATAAGCCTGCCGGGCACACCGCTACCTATAGGCACACGCCACCCCCTGCGCATAGTAGAGAACGAGATAGTAGATATATTCCAGAAGATAGGCTTTAGTGTAGCTACAGGCCCTGAGGTAGAGGATGATTGGCACAACTTCACATCGCTGAACATGCCTGAGCATCACCCTGCCCGCGATATGCAGGACACGTTTTACGTATCGCAGAACCCGGATTGGGTATTGCGTACGCATACCTCATCAGTACAGGCGCGCATACTGGAAACACAACCATTGCCGGTGCGTGTCATTTGCCCCGGCAGAGTGTACCGCAATGAAACTATATCAGCACGCGCACATTGCTTCTTCCACCAGTGCGAAGGATTGTATGTGGACAAGGACGTATCATTTGCCGACCTGAAACAAACGCTTTATTATTTCGTTACAGAAATGTTCGGACCCGATACTAAGGTGCGGTTCCGCCCTTCTTACTTCCCGTTCACAGAGCCAAGTGCTGAGCTGGACATCTCCTGTACCGTATGTGGTGGGTCGGGTTGTAACCTGTGCAAGCATACCGGATGGGTAGAGATACTGGGCTGTGGTATGGTGCATCCTAATATGCTGCGCAACTTTGGTATAGACCCTGAAGTGTACACAGGGTTTGCATTTGGCATGGGCGTAGAGCGTATCACCCAGATAAAATTCCAGGTCAATGACCTCAGGCTTTATTCGCAGAATGATGTGCGATTCCTGCGGCAGTTCCAGGCATTATGACGACAGGACATCAGATTATACCCATCCCCGGCTATACCCATCCCCGGCTATGCCGGGGATTTTTTATTTTATTACTTCTGTTGTTACCGCCTCGGTATCCGTGTCAAAAATAAGCAGCCCTTCGCTTTTATCATCCAGATGTCCTGCCAGTACGCCCTTATTGGTCCACACGGAAGAGGTACCGACACTATCAAAATTATCGCAATAGCCTACGCAATTGGCCATTAACACCGGCATAGAATATTGAGCAGCTATTACCGGATAATGTTTCTGCGCCTTTGCAACGCCGCCTGCCGATTTTGCAACGCTGGCAAAATATATTTCAGCTCCACTATTATGTGCTTGTTCTGCATGTTCCGGCAGCAGGGACTCATAACATATGGCCGGTGCTATCTTATGTTCATTTACATCCAGCACCAGGCTGTCTTTGCCGCAAACAAAGTAAGGCACCTCATCGGTGTGTATGTGCTGTTTGGCATATGATGTTCGTGGTCTACCTGGCTGAAACAGGATCATACCTATCAGGATACCACTGTCTGTTTTTAGAGGCATACCTGCACCTATCGTTATCTTGTCATTATCGCTTATCTGCTGAAGTTCATCAAATCGTTTGTCATCAATTGTTGTTGCCAGCTCTTTTGTCAGCTCCGGCTCATAGCCTGTCAGTGAGAGCTCGGGAAAAATAATAAGACTTGCGCCTTTTGCAACAGCTTTGTTTATAAATGCTACATGCTGTTTAATGTTCTTTTCAATGTCGCCTTTAACGGGCCTTATTTGTGCTACGCAAATTTTCATTTTTATTTCCTTTAACGATCCTGATATTTCCTGTAAGTAGGTTCTATATGCTGCTCAAAGCCTGCCTTCTGGTATACAGGCTCACCCTCCTTGGTAGCATGTAGCTCAAATGCGGTAATACCCATCGCTTTGCCTGCATCCAGTAACTTACCAAGCAATGTTTTGCATATACCCCGTTTTCTGTATTGTGGCACGGTGTACATGTTAATTATATAGCCCATTGTCCCGGTTGGGTTCTTAAAGCTGCCGGGGTGCGATCTTATTGTCATTGCGCCTGTTCCTGCTACTTCATCACCGGCCATTGCCAGCCAGCATATAATAGACCCATCATCGATGGCCGTTCTGAAATATTTTTCCAGTTGCTGACGCAACTCTTCTGTTTGCTCCGCAGGCTGTTGGCCCAGGAGCCCTGTCAGAAATTCTATCCTGTATTTTGCCAGCAAGATAATATCTGAGTTTGTGGCCGTCCTGTATACTATTTCAGTCATGGTGTTCTTTGTTTATCAAGCTTCTGTCTGCCCCATCCTCTTTTATACCGCTAATTCAAACAGGCATACGCCACCATCTCCATAGTGCGATGGCAGGCCCCTTGTATCCTTTAATGTTACCAGCCCCAGGAAATCAAATCCACAGCTCTGATAATGGCTGATCAGCTTTGTATTCTCACCTACTGTGTCCAGCCTTATGTATTTCTTTCCATGCTCCTTTGCATATCCTTTCGCCCACCCCACAATTTTCTCAACCAGCTTTTGGCCCCTATACTCCGTATCCGTAGCTATGCGATGAATGTATACCGACGGATCTGCATTTCGTTCTTCCCATATCTGCGGGTCATCAAAAGTTGTTGCCCACAGGCACGCTATATCATTACCGTCAAGCATTTTCCATTGGCGCTGCTCTGCTATTTCCGTTACCACCAGTTGCCGTTCGAATTCCGGCCAGGAAACACTGTATCTCGTTTTCATGAAATCAGATGCTACCCTGTACCTACTGAATATCTCTTCTATATCGTTTGCTGTACAGTTTTCTATGGTCATCCTGCTATTTTATTTTTAAGGTTTTCTTTTACGTGGCTTGTCCATTCGCTCTTTAAAATGCTCAGCACCACTATGTCTATTCTTTCTCCCTGTGCATTGATGCTTGCATTTCTCAGCACACCCTCCTGTGTGCAGCCTATGCTCTTCATCGCATGCTTGCTTCTTTCATTTGCGTTGTTGGCCGCAAAGCCCACACGCTCCCAGTTCAGTAGCTCAAAAACAAATTCAAGCAGCAGGTATTTGCAGTTTATATTCAGCCCTGTTCCCTGGAATTCCTTACCGTACCATGTAAAGCCTATCTCCAGCGTTTTGTAATCCTGCCTGATGTTATAGAAGTTCGTGGTGCCCGCATATCGCCCAGTTCTCTTGTCGAAGACAATAAATGAATATTCCAGTTCACGTTCCCTTTGCGTCAATGCTCTGTCTATGTATGTTTTAAGATTATCAGCGCCGGCCGCACCCACATAGTTAAAGCGCCAGAGGTCCGGCTCATTTTCTGAAAACCACAACAAATGCGCATAATCACTTGCTTCCAGGGGTCTTAACAGAACCACATCATTCTCTAAAATGTATTGTTCTTTAGTATTCATTTTTAAGTTATGCTGCAATTTATCGGTCTACCTCAATGTATTCAGAAGTGCCTGTTTCTTTTTTATCTCCCAGCCATTCCCAGTTCAGTCGTAGTTTTATCCTGCCTTTTTCATCAAGGCTCACATCTGCTATTGCTTTCCCTGCTTTTAGTTCGTTATCCGTGGTCATGCATTGGTACAGCATATCCAGCTTATCACCGGAAAAATTGGCGATGATCTTGCCAGTCTTTATAGTACCGCCGTAATAGTCCGCTGTAACAACATTGCTATCCTGTCTATAGTCAAATATTGTTTCTGTATTTACCTTACCGTTATCAGAGTTCCCGGTCAACAGGAAACGTTTGTTATTAAAATTTATTGCCTGCACGGCACCCTGACTGTTTGAACGGTACTGTGGCAATACCTTTGTTTTTACATGTTGCCATTCGCTGTCCAGTATGCTGAAGTATGCGCTGTCCCTGTAAGTTCCATTTTCTCTTAGCATATCATGCCTTAGTATCCCTTCATATTGCCCGCCTATCTTTCCTATCGCCTTTCGCGAGCGCATGTTGTGCTCATCTGTTTTTAGCTGCAGCCGTGATGCATTTAATTGCTCGAAACAAAACGTCATCAGCAGCAACTTACATTCCGGGTTCACAGGGGTAGCCCAGTAATCGGGGTGTAACCATGTCCAGCCTATTTCCAGTCTATTGTGCTGCGCCTGTATATCCATCAACCTTGTACTGCCAATGAGCCTGTTGTCTTTTTTGTGAAAGATCACAAAGGGAAATTGTGTTCCCCGCTCTTGTTCCACAAGTGCCTGGCTAAATACACGACGGCGCTTTGTGCTGTCTGACATGTCAACAGGACAGAACTCCCATATCCGTTTATTTTCTGCCAGCATATCCAACTCATCAAAATGGCTTTCATCCAGAGGGCGCAGTTCTACCAGATCTCCGCTAAGTATTGTTCCCTTTTCTATAGTGTTCATAAGAGTACCTGTTTATAACGCAACAGTACAAAAGTGAGTAAAAACCCACAACAAGCACAGATACAATTTTATTATTTTAAACCGGTACAGTTTTTTATGATAACTATAGGAGATTGCCGTGATGGCCATGCAGACAAGATCGGCATCATTGTTTTTCGGAAATGATATACTTACATGGCACCGTTACAACGATTTGATCATTTCATATTGCATCCCGCATTTGCCAATACCATTTTGCTCCAGGAAAGAAGCTATTGATATAATGGACGCGTCTGTATTAATAACTTTTACGGAAGTATAATTATTGTGCGAAAGCAACTCTTTAAGTATTGCAGAACCAATACCCTTTCTCCGGTAGTTCTTATCTACAGCCAGTTGAGGTATATCGCCCGAAGAGGGTTCTATTATACCATATCCTAAAAGACGGTCTCCACTAAAAGCACCGATGATCTTGAAATTTTCAATGTTCTTTTCTAACGCATCGAATGTATTTTGCCATGATTGTGCAAAATCCCACATGGCCTGCATTATTGCTTTATCAGACAATGTCGTACCTCTCAATATTATATCGACCGGAGTCTGTTTCTTTATTTTTATCTGCTCCATGCCCTGCACGAAGTAGTTGAACTCACGACTGACCACAAAACCCATGTTTTTATATACAGAGATCGCTTTTGTGTTGTCGGTCATTACCTCCAGCAGGTACTGCTCTGCTCCTGCGGTTTTAAGGGCAGGCCGTGATGCCTCAAATATTCTTGATGCAAGGCCCTTACCCCTGTATTCTTCTATTGTTCCCGTGCTGGTGTCGTAGATCGTTCGCTTTCCATTATACGTTCCTATGCAATTGAGGGTAAAACTTACAAGCCGCTGCCCATCGAAAGCACCAAAAGAAAGAGCGGGTACATACCCACGCCTTGTTATCATTTTTATGAATGCTTCTTTGGTCCACGAAACAGGGTAGCCACGAAATGCTTCGTTGCGCACTTCAAACAGCTCATCATACCCGACCCCTTCCAGCGACCTGATATCTTCCATGATCTTTATAAGTTTATGCGATCTACGTACCAGTGTTTATTTTCTTTTGTTGCTATCAGCAACCCCTCCCCGGTTCCGGGCAGCTCTCCTTTCAGCATCCCGTCCTTGGTCCAGAATGCACTCCGCCCTCCGGAGTCCATACCCCATGATGGGCCGCCATAATTTGCCATCAGCACATGCATGGCGTGTTCTTTCGCATATGCACCCAGCCCTTCATGTCCTTTTATTATGCCACCGGGTGTATAGAAAATACCAGCTGCGTATATAGTAGTGCCGCATGCTGCTGCATTCTTCGGGTGTTGTGGGTTGACAATATCTGCACAGATAGCAATAGAAATACTATTGTCCGCTAAATATATTTTAGGGTCATGCCCTGTTACCGTTGAGAAAAATAATTCTTCGCCTTCATGCAAAAACTGCTTGGTGTATATAGCCTGGCTACCATCCGGCGACAGTATAAACGTACCTATATGCAGATGTCCGTTTATTTCAATTGGCGCTCCGGCAACAAGAATGATGTTCTTACTTATAGACAGCCCTCTTAGTTCACCCAGCCTTTCGTCCTGTTCTTCAAAAGCCATTTTTTTTGCATCGGCCCTCTGGTAGCCCGTCAGCGACATTTCAGGGAATATCAGCAACTGCACTCCAAGACCGGCAGCAGCAGTTGCCAACCTGTAATGATCTTTCAAGTTAGCCGCTATGTCATTATCGTGCGGTATGGTTTGAGCTGCTGCTATTTTCATCCAGTTTGTTTTTCCATTGCGTCCGCCATCAGGCCTGCGTTCACATCTCCTGTATTCCGCAACTCTTGTATTATTTGCTTGTAGTCTTTCTCATTCCTGTTCTGGCTGAGCTTAAACGCTGCCTCTGTTTTTTCTATGCTAATCTCGAAGCCAACCAATCCATTCACTTCTTTCTTCACATGGTCCGGCAATTCATCCAGTTTTACAGGGTGTTGTGAATTAGCTTCATATTTATCTGTAAGCCTTTTCAGCATCTCCCAAAGCGCTGCACCTTCTATGATCTTTACTTTCCCGGTTATGTGTACGCTCATATAGTTCCACGTTGGTACATTTGGCTGCTCATACCAGGACGATGAAATATAATGGTGCGCCTGCGACAGGAAGATGGCCAATACAGCCTGATCATCAACAAAATTTTTCCATTGCGGGTTGGCCTTCGACATATGGCCGCGCAATAGTTTCCGCCCGTCCTCGTTTACCTCAAGCTCCAAGGGGATATGCGTTGCAGCAATACCGGCATTATTTGCAGACACAAGCGTAGCAAAACTATTAGCTTTAATAAACTGCTCAATTATTTCGCCGTCGGTTACTTCGTATATCTTAGGTATGTACATTGGGGATCTATTACCTGCTTTCCGCATTACAAAAATGAGGTAAGTTTTGCTGCATATACAGATACACTTTTGCTATTTTTCACAAGTACAGTTTTCTCCCTTGCCTGGTCATAATTCATGGCCTTGCCATTTCATACCAGATATGGGGGTCGCCCTCGTAATCAAAAATGTCACCCGGCTTCAGGCCGCATTTCTCCAGCACGTTCCGCGATGCTGCATTGTTTACATCGGCCATGCCACAAAGCCTGGTAGCCTGCAGTTCATTCCATGCATATTGTACAGCAGTAAGTGCGGTTTCAGTAGCATAGCCTTTGCCCCAGTACCGTTTCATGAACCGGTAACCGAGATCTAAATAGTTTATATGCCCGTTTGTCTCTGTTGTCATCAGCTTCAGGCCAGACCAACCGACGAACTCATTTGTTTCCTTCTCAATAACCGCCCAGCGGCCAATGCCATTTGTTTCATATTGTCCCCGTATAAATGCTATTGCATACTGGCTCTCTTCAATTGTGCTTATAGGCTTACGGCCGAGATACTTATACACTTCAGGATCTGAGTTGAGCTCCAGCATAGCTATGTCATCTGAAGGCAAGAGGTCCCGCATTATTAACCGCGCTGTTTCTATATAAAATTTCATGAGTATAAATCTAAGAAAAAGATATTATCCGTCATGGCCATTCCAAATAGCAGGTAATCCTGTACTTTTGGTGCCTTCATGATACTTGTTACCGGTGCCAGTGGTTTTTTGGGTAAGCATCTTGTGCGGCATTTGTTGGCACAGGGGCTGCAGGTACGTGCGTTATATCATACGCACGAGCCAACGCCTGACCTTAAAAACCTTCCCGGCATAACATGGGCCCAGTGCGACCTCCTCGATATTTTTGATGTGGAAGAAGTAATGAAGGACGTAACAGATGTATATCACTGCGCGGCCATCGTCACATTTGAAAAGGATAAGCGGGAATATATGCTGCATGCAAACCCGGCAAGCACAGCCAATATTGTGAACCAGGCTGTGGAGCAGGGTATTCGCAAAATGGTATATGTAAGCTCTATAGCAGCACTGGGCAGGGCCGCAGCCAATAAGAAAGAGATCACCGAAGAAGAAGAATGGGATGAAAGCAAATACAATTCAGCATACGGCACCAGTAAGTTCCTTGCAGAAATGGAAGTATGGCGTGGCATAGGCGAGGGGCTGAACGCCGTTATCGTCAATCCCGGTATCATACTGGGTGCCGGTGCCAGCACCGATCTGTCTGCACAATTGATGAAGGTGGTGTATAAAGAATTCCCTTTTTATTCAAGAGGGGTAAATGCCTGGGTAGATGTACAGGACGTAGTGAATGCCATGGTGATGCTCATGGCCTCTGGTATAGCAGCTGAGCGGTTCATATTAAATGCTGGTAACCATGGTTACCAGGAGATATTTACGCTTATGGCAAAAGCTTTGGGCAAAAAACCACCCCACATTTATGCCGGGCCTGCCATGACGGGCTTAGCATGGCGGTTAAGTGCCATGCGAAGCTTGCTTACAGGTAAAAGATCTATAATAACACGGGAAACGGTCAATAATTCCAATGCGGTGTGCTATTATAACAACGAAAAGCTGCTAAAAGCCCTGCCATCCTTTAAATACAGCCCTATAGAACAAACTATTTCGGCTATGGCACAGTCTTTTATAGAAAATATGAGAAAATAAACATTTTTTTCATTTTTATCGAAAACAGTCGTAAACTTGCAGTAAGGAAGCAGTTAGTGGTTCCATCCTTTCGATCAGTTTACCTGAGCAATTCCCGAAAAAGAAATTCAAAATTATCAAGACCGATCGAAATCACTTTTTAGTTCAAAAAAATATTATTCAGAAAAAATTCTTGCATGCCTTACGACATTCTTCAATTAAATGATATGCTCGTCCCTGAGCTTATCGATGTAGCCGATAATTTAAAAATCAAAAATGCCGGCACATTAGAAAAACAAGCCCTTATAACTAAAATACTTGACCTGCAGGCAAATGACGGCAAAGCAGGCGAGGAAGAACCTAAAAAGAAACGTGGCCGCAAACCTAAGGAAGAGGAAGTACAGGAGGCAGCCCCTGTTGCAGCCACACCAAAACCGGCTGCCGCGATAGCAGCTCCGGCAGAAGACGCCGATGCAGCCGATGGCGGCGATAAAAAACGCCGCACCCGCAAACCAAAAGAAGACGTGATCCCCGACAAGATGCCGGAAAGGGAACCACAGGTAAAAAGAGATACATCTAATATACAGATACCAGCTCCCCGCTCCGAGAGGAACGATAACAGGAATGAGAACAGGCAGCCTGCACAGACACCACCTGCTACACAACCAAATCCAAGACCGCAACCGGCTACACCACCTCCACCAGCTAATCCTGCACCACGCGCACTGACCACAGAAGAAAGCACCGGCATCACAATGCCTACGGAATCTCCTGAAGTGCAGCCTCCACAGCAAAGCGCTGATGAGGAAGCGCCAAAGCAGGAAAGGCCGGCACCTAACCAGCCATTCAACCGCCGCCCGCCACGCGAGGAAAAACAAAGCAATTTCAACCTCGAGTTTGAAGGCATTGTTGCGAGCGAGGGCGTACTGGAAATGATGCCCGATGGATATGGTTTCCTGCGCAGCAGCGATTACAATTACTTAAGCTCACCCGATGATATTTATGTATCTCCTTCGCAGATCAAGTTGTTTGGACTGAAGACAGGCGATACCGTGAAAGGTAATGTGCGCCCTCCTAAAGAAGGTGAAAAATATTTCGCATTACTGAAAGTAGAAACAATCAATGGTAAGCTGCCGGATGAGATACGTGACCGTGTACCATTCGACTACCTTACCCCATTGTTCCCGTTCGAAAAGCTGAACCTTACTACTACAGGCGGCAACTACAGCACCCGTATCATGGACCTCTTTACCCCTATAGGTAAGGGCCAGCGCGGACTGATAGTAGCACAGCCAAAGACGGGTAAGACCATGCTGCTGAAAGAGGTGGCCAATGCAATAGCCGCCAACCACCCTGAGTGCTACCTGATGATAGTGCTGGTAGACGAACGTCCTGAGGAGGTAACAGACATGCAGCGTAGTGTGCGTGCAGAGGTGATCGCATCTACATTTGATGAGCCTGCTGATAAGCACGTAAAGGTATCTACTATAGCATTGCAGAAGGCAAAGCGCCTGGTAGAAGTAGGCCACGATGTAGTGATACTCCTCGATTCTATTACACGTCTTGCCCGTGCACATAATACAGTAGCGCCTGCAAGTGGTAAGGTATTGAGCGGTGGTGTGGAAGCAAATGCAATGCAGAAACCAAAACAGTTCTTTGGTGCAGCGCGTAAGATAGAGAACGGTGGCTCTCTTACCATACTGGCTACAGCGCTTATAGATACAGGCTCTAAAATGGATGAGGTGATCTTTGAAGAATTCAAGGGTACCGGTAACATGGAGTTGCAGCTGGATCGTAAGCTGGCCAACAAGCGTATCTATCCTGCTATCGACATCACATCATCATCTACACGTCGTGATGACCTGCTGATGGATAAAGATGTACAGAACAAGATGTGGCTGCTCCGCAATCATATCTCTGATATGAATACAGATGAAGCAATGAAGTTCCTGCTGCAGCAAATGAAGGGCACACGCAGCAACGAAGAGTTCCTTGCTACGATGAATAAGTAGATTTTACTGAACTATAATAATGAAGGCCGCGATGAGCGGCCTTTGTTGTTAAGTAAGTATTTACCCTAAGATACGGAGAAGCTGAACAATATATTATTTTCGATATATCACATCATTGACAATCCGACCTTTTGTTCTAATCGAATAAGAAATTGTATCGTTTTCCAGATGGACATTGAAGATATGGAGAGTAGGATCACCATCATAATATCTTGAATAGTTTGATCTTATTGAATACTTATCGCCTTGTATTAAATCGTGCACAACAAAATAAGTTTCATTCTTCGTTTCTTTAAGATCAACATACCTGTAAGAAATGGTATCAATGCATATTGCTTGCGAGCGTACTGGGATATGATGCACGTTTGTAAACAGGAAGGAATTTAGCCATGTATCACTCCCTGTCTTTTGTGTCAGGATTAAAATGTCTTCGCCATCATAATAAATTTCCTGTTTTTGATTTATAGCGTAGCATTCAACCGTG
This sequence comes from Flavipsychrobacter sp., assembly GCA_025963465.1. Lineage (GTDB taxonomy): Bacteria > Bacteroidota > Bacteroidia > Chitinophagales > Chitinophagaceae > Nemorincola. The sequence goes on along the minus strand of JAOQAP010000056.1, from coordinate 9,253 downwards.
TCAATGAAATACTCGATTTGATCTTTGCCGCAACTGAATATCACCTTACCATCTTCATAATATCGATACTTTAAAAAACTATTATTCTTTGTTGTGGTTAATAAAATATCTCCAAAACGCTGTCCAAAAAATGCGCCAATATGTTTAAAGCAGCTATCGCATGATGTTTGGCGATTTTTTGTCTTATGCACTTGTCCCTTAAATGAAAAAAGAAATACAGAACAAGAAATCAAAATCAAATATTTGCCGGCGTTGCGTTTCATAATATTCGAAGGTACTACTAGTTCTATATTTCACGAACTTCAAAAATCACATAAGCGGCACTGTTCCAGGCTGGAAAGCTACTCACAAAGCATAAATAACCGACCTTCAACAGGCCGAAGTCATCGCAAATTACTAATAAAGCCTCACGCAGTTGCGTGAGGCTTTATTATATCAGATAGTAGTTGCTATTTTTTTGTTTCCGCCGGTGGCGTTGGCGGCAATACCTGTTGTACCCTGGCAGCGGAGTCTTCTGCTCTTTTCTTAGCCGCCTTTTCTTTCTTTTTAAAGTAGCCTCTTACCAGTACGTTATGCTTCACAGCTTCCATGTTCTCGCTGAATCCGTCTACTCCCTTCTTCACACTGCCTATGGCTTCCTTTGCTGATTGCATGGTCTGTTGTGCAGAGTTCACCGTGTTTACCAATCCTTTCTGCAGGTCATCTTTATAGATCAGGCGGCCAAGGCTGCCTTCGCCATTACTTATCTTGCTGGATATGCTGGCAAGCGATGATGTGATCACCTCTGCATTATCGGCAACCTTGGTGAACTTAGCGATCACCTTATCAAAGTCGGTTGGGTTCACTGTATTTATTCTTCCGTTCTCTGCCATCATCTGGGTGGTACTGTCGCCACCCGGCGCTATTACTACCAGTTTATCGCCCATAAGCCCGTCCGACCCTATGGATGCCATTGCATCGCTCTTCAGGAACTTGAGTACCTTTTGCTGTAGTCGCATATCTACCTGTACAGTAGTATCATTTTTCATAACGATGCTTTCTACAGTACCTACATTGATACCTGCGAAACGCACATTATTACCTATCATCAGCCCGCCTACGTTCTTGAATGTACCGTATATGGTGAACGTGTCGCTGAACAGGTTCTTCCTGCTACCTATAATAAATATACCGGCTAACAATACACCTATACCCACCAGTGTGAATATGCCGATCTTTACTTTTTGTCCTGTAGTTGTTTTCATAAAATCTTTTATTTAAAAAATGCGCGGACAAATTCATCTTTCGAGCTTTCGAGCTCATCAAATGTTCCTTCTGCTGTTATTACTCCTTCCTTCATGATTACCATACGGTCCGATGTGATTCTCGCGCAGGCTATGTCGTGTGTTATTATTATCGATGATATCTTGTATTTCTTTTGCATGGTCAGCATCAGCTCACTTATCTCTTTTGATGTTATCGGGTCCAGCCCTGTAGTAGGCTCATCATAAAGCATGATCTTTGGCTTCATGATCAGCGTTCTTGCCAGGCCTATACGTTTGCGCATACCGCCGGAGAGGTCTGACGGCATTTTGTCTATAGCATCCTTTAGTCCCACATTATCCAGCATTTCCTCTATCAGCTTATCTATTTCTGCAGTATCGGTCATGTGTAGCACCCTCGTAAGTGGAAAAGCAAGATTGTCCCGCACAGTCATGGAATCGTATAGCGCTCCGCTCTGGAACAGGAAGCCTATCTTTTGCCTTAGTTCCTTCAACTCTGTTTCTTTCAGATCTTTTACTTCTTTGCCGAATACTTCACATACACCTTCGTCCTGGGTGAGCATGCCTATCAGGCACTTAATAGCTACAGACTTGCCTGTACCTGATTTACCAAGCACTACAAGGTTTTCGCCCTGTTTGAGGTCAAAGGTGATATCCTTCAATACTTCCTTTGTACCAAAAGATTTTTTGAGGTGCTCTATATGCACCACTATTGCTCCTTTTTCGTTACCGGGCACTTCTTCTTCCAGCTTTTCTTCTATTTCTGTGTCTGTGTTTGTCATCTCCTAATTATATACAAATAAGCTTGTTAACTGTACCGCTACTGCATCCAGTAGTATGATCCACAGAGATGCGTTCACCACGGCTGAGTTGGCCGCCACACCCACACTCTCAGTACCGCCATTAGAATTATAGCCCTTATACGAACCTACAAACCCTATAGCAAAACCGAAGAATACACTTTTGATCACCGACGGAACCATATCGCTGAACTCAACCGAATGAAATGCTTTATTGAAGTATAGTGTAGCGCTTACATCACTGCTTATATTCGATCCGAAATAACCACCACATACGGCAAGGGCATCAGCCATTACACACAGTATGGGAATCATGAACGTACAGGCAATTATCCGGGTAACTACCAGGTATTGCATCGGGTTTGCCCCTGAAACGTCCATTGCATCTATTTGTTCCGTCACTTTCATACTGCCCAGCTCTGCGCCTATGCTCGATGCTATCTTACCTGCGCATATGAGCGATATGATCACCGGGCCTATTTCACGTATTACAGATATAGACACCATGCTGGGCACAAAACTCACTGCGCCAAACTCTTTCATGGTAGGTATAGATTGCAATGTCATTACAAAACCGAGTATGAACCCCGTTATCGCTACCAGCCCGAAAGATTTGTAACCTATTATGTAACACTGCCTTATAAGCTCATTCCATTCAAATCCCGAACGGAATATATTCCGGAAAAAACCGCCCATGAACGACATCTGGACGCCTACTTCCTCAAGTATTTTGGTGCTTTTACTAGTAGCTGTTTGTTCCATAACTTCTCTATTAATTCAAATAAATGTTAACTCGTTTTTATTATGATATTATTTTATTGTGCTACTTTCCTGATAATCAATGTAAAAACTGTGCCACTCGCCATATCCCATTAATTTTCAACTAAATTTGGAGCAGCGATCATGAGCCATATTCAGCCTTCTGTAACTATAATTACCCCCTGCTACAATGAGCAGGATACAGTAATTATGTTTCTCCATGAGCTGGAAAAGGCAATCGCATCCCTCCCTTTCGCTTTTACAGTTGTTGTGGTCAATGATGGTTCTGACGATAATACACAGGCTTTATTGCAAAACTTTCGCTTTACAGAACAGAACATACGTATAGAGCTACTTGATCTTAAGCACAATGCCGGCCACCAGGCTGCTATTTACCAGGGATTTTTGCTCGCCCACTCATTTGCTTCAGATCATTATATAGTAATGGACGCTGATGGCGAAGACGATCCGCGCATTATATCCTCCCTGCTCGTTAACAAGGATAAAGACATTGTTCATGTAATACGTGGTGCGCGACACGAGCGCTTCCTGTTTAAATGTGCCTATGTAATATACAAATCACTGTTCAGGGCAACTACAGGACAGCAGATGAACTTTGGCAACTTCTGTTTGATCAGCAGAAAGGTGATGGAACAGGTAGTAGCAGAGGGATTTACCCACTTTCCAGCTTTCCTCTCGCGCAGGCATTGCAGCAGGCATTATATAGTGGCAGGTAAGCAACCGCGATTGGGAGGCACTTCAAAAATGGGATTCAGGAAACATATACAGCATGCGATCAGCTCCTTCGCTGAATATGGATTGATCAACTTAACGCGACAGAACAGCATAGCAATACCAGCCCGGACAAATGACCATCCCGAAAAAGCTATATAACTACGCACTTGTGTTATTCATCATTACGCTGTTGCTACGCTGCGTGCTGATCACTTATTATAATAACAACATGGGCGGCATAGAGACCAATGTGGTCTATGGCATCCAGCGTATCTTACTTGGCCAGCCGCTATACCAGGATCCATCATCAGGCACTTATGCGGTCATACAGTATACGCCTTTATACTTTTTTTCATCTGCGGGCATAGCTAAGGTTACCGGCATTCATGCACCTGATGTGCAAAGTATCTATACACTTTGCCGCATACTTACGCTTGTCCTTAACCTGCTTACCATTCTTGTCGCCGCGGCCATTATTCACACATGGTCTTTCACCTGGCGGCAGTCACTTATTGCTGCTACTCCCATACTGGTCATTCTTACTACTCATTACTTTTTACGGGGTGATAGCCTGCATTTGCTATTCTTCGTAAGCGCAGTGTATGCTTACATTCTATTTAGTAAACAGCAGCAAACAAAACACCTGCTACTTGCAGCGTTGTTTTCCGCCGCCTGTATCATGGCTAAGCAAAGCGGTGTGCTTGTCTGTGGGTTTATTGGCTTATCGCTACTGATGCAGCGCAGATTTTTAAACGCTGTTATCTATTCGGCTGCTTCATTGGCCTGTGCGTTTATTATAGCATGGCTATGCACAGCAGGTGCATGGATGCCCTTCTACCAGAATGCCTACCTCGGCCTGAAGAACGGAACCGACCTTTCTTTCCTCTATAATATCTTTATCAGCCAGTTCTTTTATGAGCTTATCCCATGTTATGTATTAGCTGGGCTGGTCGCCTACCTCGCTATTCGAAAGATACATGATGGCACATTCCGCATCTTATCTTTAGGTATTGTGCTGGCGTGGTTGTTCGCAGTTATTACAGGTCTGAAGATAGGCAGCAGCAATAATTACTTTGTAGAGTTCCTCACGTTGCTCATTATAGCATTGCCTTACCTGCTGCAAAGTGATGTGGCTAAACAGGTCTTAGCCCGGCCGTTCGGCATTGCTATCTCTACCCGCAGTTTTGCCGGCTTCGCTTTGTTCGTTGTGCTCACTTCTAAAACCATGGGGTTGTTCACCGCTGTATATATAGACAGGAGCATTAAGAACAATAAGGAGCAATATCTCGCCGACAAAGCGCTTTATGACTATTTCATCCGCAACTTCCACATCCGCCCGGGCGAGCATGTATTATTTACAGAGCGCAACTTCCTCGACAACCTGTTCATAGATTACAGCATCATGCCCACTAAGGATGTTGTTTCCGAGACCTACCTCGCAAATGCTGCTACATTCGATTATTCAGCATTTACTGCTGGCCTGAATAACGGGCTTGTCAGGTATGTGGTCGTTGACGAGAAGAAAAAGGACTTTAACCGCTGGTACGCAGAGCTGCCATTTATGAAGATAAATGAGCAGAAGTTCAAATGGGTGGCTGATAAGTCAGGATATTCCATCTATGTATATAGTACAAATGGCTTATAATGTTTTATTCCATTCAACTTTACCACTACCTTTGCAACCTACACAATAAAAAATATGGCAGATAATAATTACAAGCTCGATACAAAGCTGATACATGCCGGCATAGAACCGGACCCGACAACAGGCGCTATCATGACGCCTATATACCAGACCTCTACTTATGTGCAGGCTGCACCCGGCGACCATAAAGGCTATGAGTATGCACGTACGCAGAACCCAACACGTACCGTACTGCAAAACTCTCTTGCGGCGATCGAGAACGGTAAATTCGGACTTTGCTTCGGTAGCGGTATGGCAGCTACAGATGCTGTGATAAAGCTACTTGCTCCCGGCGATGAGGTGATCGTATCTAACGACCTCTATGGCGGCACATATCGTATCATGACAAAGATATTTGCCAACTACGGTGTTAAGTTCCACTTCATAGCTATGCAGGATGCGCAGAACATCACGCAGTATATCAACAGCAATACCAAAATGATATGGATAGAAACACCTACCAATCCATTGCTGAATGTAATAGATATAGCTGCCTGTGCTGAAATAAGCAAGAAGCACAACCTGATGCTGGTATGCGATAACACATTCGCTTCTCCTTACCTGCAGACACCGCTCGACCTGGGTGCTGATATAGTATTGCACTCTGCTACCAAGTACCTTGGCGGTCACTCTGATGTAGTGCATGGTGCACTGATAGTAAAGGATGCTGCACTCGATGAGCGCCTGCGCTTTATACAGAACAGCTGTGGCGCCGTACCCGGCCCACACGATTGCTGGCTGGTGCTTCGCGGTATCAAGACCCTGCACGTACGCATGCAGCGCCATTGTGAGAACGGCGAAAAGATAGCACACTACCTGCGCAATCATCCAAAGGTGGGCAAGGTGCTATGGGTAGGTTTTGAAGACCATCCTAACCATGATGTGGCTAAGAAGCAGATGCGTGGCTACGGTGGCATGATCTCTTTCACCCTGAAGGATGACAATATGGATGCAGCCCTCAGCGTACTCAGCAAAACAAAACTATTTGCACTGGCAGAATCTCTTGGCGGAGTAGAATCGCTGATAGGCCACCCTGCATCTATGACGCATGGCTCTATACCTCGTGAAGAGCGCATCAAGAACGGTCTTGTAGACTCACTCATCCGCCTCAGCGTGGGTATTGAAGATATAGACGACCTGATCACTGATCTGAAAGAAGCGATAGGATAGTTAGATAAGGACATATTGATAATGCCTTGTTAAGCACGTGCTTAACAAGGCATTTGTGTTTTCAGCGATAACAATATGGTTATTATAGTTGTATATTTATGTAATAAGATTACACAACACCAACATGAAAACTCTCGAAGAACTCCTTGCGAAAGCAAAGAAATTGGATAATGACAAACGATACGAAGAGATAATAAAAATGCTGCCTGATAGTTTATTAAAAACCTATCGGAATTCCGACCTATATGCGGAAAAAGCGCAAGCGCATTGGCGATTAAAACAATATGAACTTTGCGATAAAGTAGTAAATATAGCGTTAAAATTTGACGCGAATAATGCAAAAGCAAATAACTACAAGGGTAACCTACACGTTAAAAACAAGGCATATAATGAAGCACGAATAGCATTTGAGGCCGCGATTAAAGCAAACCCCAAATATGCATTTCCTTATAATGGTTTAGGAAATGTTTACCGTACTCTAAAAGAATATGATAAAGCAATAGAATATTATGACAAAGCAATAGAAATCGAACCGAAATTTGCAAATCCTTATATTGGTCTAGGAAATGTTTACCGGATACTGAAGCTTTATGATAGGGCGCTAGAAGCCTATCATAAAGCAATAGAAATCGATCCAAAACTTGCGATTTCCCACGCAGGGTTAGGAAATGTTTACCGAATACTAAAACAGTATGACAAGGCGCTGGATGCTTATGAGAAAGCAATAGAAATCGATCCAAACTTTGCAAATTCATATCTTGGGCAAGGAAATACCTATGGCGAACTAGAACGTTATGAGCATGCTATTAAAGCCTATGAAAAAGCAATAGAGATTAACCCACACTATGCTAGCCCTTATTATGGTTTAGGACTTGTTTTTAATAACCAAAAACAATATGACAAGGCCTTAACAGCTTATGAAAAAGCAATAGAACTTAATCCGAATCTTGCAGGGGCATATTATGGACTAGGACACGTTTTCAATAGTCAAAAGCAATATAATAAAGCAGTAGTGGCTTTTAAAAAAGCAATAGAACTTAATTTGAATCATGCAAGTTCTTACTATGGTTTAGGACTTGTTCTTAATAATCTGAAACAATATCACGAAGCAGTAACCGCCTTTGAAAAAGCAATAGAAATTGAACCGGAATTTGCACCCTCTTATATTGACCTAGGAAATGCATATTATTACCAACTGGAGTATGGAAAAGCGATAGAAAAATATGAAAAGTCTATTCAAATTGACTCGACTTTAGCGGGAGCATTTTACAATTTGGGACTTGCGCATGAGAATTTGAAAGAATACAAGAATGCGTTAAATAATTTTAGAAAAAGTATAGAAATTAATGACGATGATTTTTATATCAAATCGGCAAAAGGGCGAATAGAAGAAATTGAAAAGCTTTTATCAAATACAGATTACGGCAGAATAGCCGATTTGATCAAACAAATTAGTGCTATCCTGTGTTATAAAGGTAACTGCATTACACATTATACGAGTTTATATGTAGCTAGCGCACTAATGTTAGAAAATAGCCCATTCCGGATATCAGAAGGATCATTTCTTAATGACACATCAGAAGGCAGGGAGTTGTTTAAATTCCTTGAATTTAATTATACAATACTGGCAACTGACGACACAATTGCGAAACCATTTGTTCAACGCCCTTTTATTGGAAGCTTTGTCCCGGATGATAAAAAGGATTTACTTTCTATGTGGCGGATGTATGGAAAACAGGATAAGGATGAAGCTAAGGGATGTGCAATAACAATAAAACGGGAAACGTTTTTAAACGCAATCAAAGAAAATGCAACAGACAGTACGAGTAGTACGACAGTAGATACACTCAGCGAAGAATTTAGCTTTTTCTATGTAGCATATAGATCTGATGATAAGACTTTTATTGTTCCTGCTTTAGACAAAGCAAAAGAGCAAATGTTGAATGATTTAGTAAGTGAATTAAAGGAAAAGTTAGTTGCCTATAATGATAGTGATAAGAATTTAAAAGAAAAGCAGGATGTACAGGAGGCTCTTAATAGCATTGCATACTTATTCAAAACGGCAGAATATCAATATGAGCAGGAGTTGAGATTGGTTGTAAAGGGTACCGGGTTTAAGAAAAAAGTCGACAAAGTACTTGGTAGAGTCTATATAGAACTTGTAAAGATCAATCCTATTATCGCAGGAATAACACTGGGGCCAAAGGTTGAAAAAGCCGAGGAGGTAGCCGCTATGTTCCATTATGCGCTTGACGAAGAACTACATTACTCATCCGATAACAGGCCACCGGAGATATTAATATCCCGCCTGCCATTTAAGTAATTTTTTTTAAAAACTATAAACCCGCCGACTTCTATAATTGGGCGGGTTTATAGTTCCAGCTTTGACAACTTTTAAAAAGTTGTCAAAGCTCAGTGCGTATTAAAATTATTATCCTCGTTATTTTTAGAAGTATTTATATCTTTCTTAAGCTTATTTACTTTCGTGCTTAGTATGTCATTTTTAGCTTCTTCCCACGGTATTCCTTTTACTTTACTGCTTTCATAATCAGTAGTACGTCTATCTAATTCTTCAAGTATTTCCTTATTTTTATACCATTCCATGATCATAAGATTTACTTCAGCATTATATACGTCTCCACGTCTTTCTTTGTTATCTGTTTATCAGATAAGATAATGAGGCGTTCTACTACATTCCTCAGCTCGCGTATATTACCTGTCCAGTTATATTCCTGTAGTGCGGTTATTGCATCTGCGTCCAGCTCTTTTGCGTTTTGTTTATACTCCTCGCTTATCTCTTTCATAAAGTGATTAATAAGCGCAGGTATGTCTTCCCTCCTCGC
>JAOQAP010000045.1 GCA_025963465.1 Flavipsychrobacter sp. | reverse complement strand
CCCCAACCCCCCTAAAGGGGGCTTTCTCTCATTTTTTGCTTATCGTTATTTTGTAAAAAAATCGGGCAACCCCGTTACAGGATTGCCCGATGAAAGAATAAAAGTTGAAAGCTTATTGATTATGCTCAATATCTGATTCCCCTTTAGGGGGACTGGGGTTTACTGTTTAACTACCGGTATTACATTACGATTGCCATCTTTTGCAACGGAGATCATATATGTGCCCGGAGCCCAGTTGCTGCTGTTAATGCTTGCAGACTGGTTCGTGCTGTTAACGCTGATGTTTTCTACAGCGATAACTTTACCTGCTAGATTGAATACTTCTACAGCATATGTACCTGGCTGTGCGTTATTCAGCTGCAGGTTCATGTTGCTAGTAGCAGGGTTAGGGCATGCTATAATGCTCATTTCTGCACCTACATTAGCAACTGCAGTAGTACTTGCGGTTGGCGTTAATGTAACCAATGTATTACCTGACACATCGCCAGAACCAGCATCGGTCCCATCTCCATTTACAGAATTGATTGTGCAATAAAGGGTTATGTTGCCTACAGCTGTTGCCGGAGCTGTCCATGTGAATGAAACATCATAAACACCTGCAGAGGTAGCTGCGAGGGCTGCTGTCTGCTCAATAATATTAAGCGAAGAGAATAAGTGAGACGCAACAGCACCAGTTGTTCCGCTTACCACGCCGGCCTGAACCTGTGAAGAACCTGTTCCGCTTACAGATGCAAACTGGAACCCGAATTTGGTATTTGTAGAACCAGCACCGTGTAATTTGATGACATAAGCCATACCCGGCTTGTAATGTGTGACAGGAGTAAGAGCAGAACCTGAATCGACGGTAATAGTAACTGCAGGGCCAGCAGCTGAACTGTGGCAACCACCTGCGCTGCAATTAGTACCGGACGCTTTTGCCCCGGTCCTGTTCAGGCCGCCAACTGCTGCCGGACCGGCCTGATTACTCGTTAAAGAAACATAGCCAAGCGCTGCAATTGCTGTAAATAAGAAAATTCGTTTTTTCATTTTATGTTTTTTTTGTGTTGAATATCAATTATTTAAAATAAGTGTTACTACATTTATTGCGAAGTAAATGTATGTACTTTTAAAAAAACAAACAAATCAGTGACAATGACGGTGTGCTCGTAAGCAATTTCAGGAAAGAACGGCTTCCGGAGAAATATTACCGGATGAAACAGGAAAACCGCGAGTTGAACCAACTATCAGTACAATTGAAATATCTATCGGAAAATTTTTTACTAAGAAGTATCTTTGCTGCTTTATGGGACATAAGAAACTGATCCGTTTCCAGGCTATTGAGACGTACAAAAATGTACTGCAATACCCGGAAAACATGAAGGGCAACTGGAATACCTTTTTTAAAAATGACAACCCGATAACGCTGGAACTGGCATGCGGCAAGGGGGAATATAGTGTGAACCTAGGCCGCGAGCACAAAGACCGCAACTTTATAGGTGTGGACATAAAGGGCAACCGTATACATGCCGGCGCCAAGATCGCCCTTGCAGAAGAACTGGATAATGTTGCGTTCCTGCGCATTCACATAGGGCAGATCACCAATTATTTTGCACCTGATGAGGTATCAGAGATATGGATCGTGTTTGCAGACCCGTTCTTAAGGAAGGGTAAGGCGAAGAACAGGCTTACCCATTCCCGTTTCCTGTTTGCTTACCAGCAATTGCTGAAAGCGGGCAGTATCATCAACCTGAAGACGGATTCTATTGAGCTATACGAGTTTACGCTGGAGACGATAGCAGAGCAGGGTTGTATCATTCACCAGAACATTGCAGATATATATGGGAAGGGCATGGCCACCGGGCCGCTGGCCATACAGACATACTATGAGAAAAAGCATCTTGAAGAAGGACGTACTATCTATTATGTATCTTTTTCATTGCCTGCGACTACAATTACTGTTCCGGAACGTTTCCGTAATACAGGTGATGAGGACGATGACAGCGAAACAATAGAAGATAACGAAGCGATCATTGGAAGAGGGTAGGGATTATCATATTTTGCCAAACGGGCTGCTGGTTATGAGTGCGCTCTATCTCAGCGAACGGGGGTATTGCTGTGGCAATGGTTGCCTGAATTGTCCTTTTGAGTATATAAAAGTGCCTGAACCCAGGCGTACAGTATTGCTGCAGCAACGAGCCGCAGCAAAGAATGTCAACGGTGAAAACAAACCAGATGAGCAAGGAACAAAAGAGTAAGGAAAGTAGTATTTATGACGCCATTTTTGACGTAGTGCGCTGCGTGCCTAAGGGCAGGGTAACGAGCTACGGCGCTGTGGCTGCTGCCATAGGAGCAGCATCGGGCGCGCGGGTGGTGGGCTATGCTATGAACAACTGTGCCGGAGCCAAACCGAAGGTACCTGCTCACAGGGTGGTAAACCGAAACGGGCTGTTGACCGGTAAGCATCATTTTTCGCCACCGGAGAAAATGCAGCAACTGCTGGAAAAGGAAGGCGTGAAGGTGAAAGAGGATAAAGTGGTGGATTTTGACAAGCTTTTCTGGGATCCAATAACCGAGCTTTCATTTTAACTTTTCAGCTAAACAGTTGGTATAGTTTTTGTTATTTATTATAAAACGACGGTGATAGCCGTAAAATATGCATCTTATTAAAAAGTCAGGTTCGAGTACCCTCTCATTAGGTTTTGTTACAATCGTATTTGCTGCTTTTCTTATTTCTTCCTGCGGCCACCGGCCAAAGAAGCCTAGTCCATCCGGTTTTTCTGATGATGCCTTTATAGACAGGCTCAAGGAAGTAATGAAGCCTGTGGACACAGTCAATAAAAAATCTATAATATCTATAAGCGACAATGTGCGCCTCACCTACCTGCTGGATGAATACCAACCTATATGGGTAAAAGAGAACTATAAGCCAACAGCGGCTGCCACACAACTTATAGCAGAGCTGGAAGATATGCGCTGGGATGGTATAGAACCTGAAGTATATAACCTGGCCGCTATAAAGAAGCTGAAAGAAAAACTAGACACTACCAAAAAAAATAATGTGAGTGATGCTATAGTATTTGATACTATGCTTACTCATGGTTACCTGGCTGCATCAAAACATTTGCTGATAGGTATGATCGTTCCTAAAAAGGTGGACTCGCTCTGGTACCATGCCAATGATTCTACGTGGAATGCGCCGCAGGTATTGGCAGATGGTACGGGCAAATACCAATCGCTGGAGGACTTTCGCAGTAAGGTGCCTACATACAAGCTATTACGTGAAGAGTATAAAATGTATTACAACCTACAGACAGACAGCGTATTTAATGCAGCACTGGCGGGTGTAGCGCCGGTAAAAAATCCTGATCCGGATATGATGGGCAATATACATTCTATCATAAGCACCGAAATGCCATGGCTGAATACTGCACCTAATGATAGTATAAGCGAAGAGAAGCAACTGATTGTTGGCTACCAGCAGTACGCGGGCATAAAGCAAACAGGTAAGCTGGACAGCGCTACGCTGGCAGGCATTGCCACGCATCCTGATAAATACATGCAGAAGATACGGGCCAATATGGAGCGTGTGCGGTGGATGCAAAAAGATTTTGGCAGCCTGTATGTGATCGTAGATGTGCCACTTGCCGAGCTGTTTTTAAGGAAAGAGGGTGGCAATGCCATGCATATGCGTGTAGTGGTTGGTAAGCCGGAACGCCAGACCCCATCACTGTTTGCCAACATGGCGAACGTGGTGATAAACCCACCGTGGGGCGTACCACCTACAATACTCAAGAACGATGTTGTGCCGGGCTTTCAAAAAGACGGAAGAAAATACCTTTCCAAGAAAGGTCTGAAAGCGTATGATAAAAAGGGCAACCTTGTAAGCTCAGCAAGCCTAAACATGGGCAACCTGAAGAAGTATACTTATAAGCAAGACCCGGGAGATGATAACTCGCTGGGCGTTGTGAAATTCAACCTGCCTAACCCATGGGACATATACCTGCATGATACACCGCATCGTGATGACTTTGTAAAAAGCTACCGTGCGCTAAGCTCAGGGTGTGTGCGCCTGGAGCAACCGCAGGAGATGGCATTATATATACTCTCGCAACTGGAAAAGAAGCGCTACACGCAGGACAGGCTGGACAGCGTAATAGAAACGCATAAGACCCGCTGGGAAGTGCTGAAGAATAAGATCCCCGTGCATATAGCGTATCTCACGGCATTTGAAGATGCATCGGGCTCACACCTACGCTTTGCAAGAGATGTGTATGCAAGAGATACAAAGCTGATAGCAGCAATGAACTAAAAATAAAAACTCCCGCACTTGCGGGAGTTTTTATTTAGAAGTATTGTTGGTGTTTACATTCTACCGATCGGAATTGTCTTTACACTATCTACTTTTCCGTTGGTAATGTATTGTATCACGCGTGTTTTTGGTTTCTTTATTTCCGGTTGCAGGAGGCTTGCATACATGTCATTTTCCGGCAGGTAAGCAACTTTCTTATTTACCCAGTATGTAGTGCTGAAGTATTTAGTATCGGGATAGTAGATAAAGAGGCAGGTGCCATCTTTAATAGTATTGATAATAGGCAGCGACAATGCTGCAGGTACGGCAGGACAGCCCCAACTGCGACCCAAGCGACTATTGCTGCATACAAAGTTGTCGCAAACATAAGCAGCACCATGTACTACTATACCCCTGTCGAAAGCATTGTCGTTAAAGCCCTGATCCTGACCTGCAAGACGCAATGATGTGCCATGCTCACCCTGGTAGGTTTCACCTGTAATATAAAAACCGAGGCTGCTCTGGTGGGAGTTTTCCCTGTTAGAGAAGGAAGTAGCAAAGTCATCGCCCGATCCTTGTCCGTGTGCTACATAAGTATTATAGAGCACTTTTTTCTGTTTCAGGTCTATTATCCAGAGCCTGTTTGCAGTAGAAGGGAGGCTGAAGTCGCATACAGACAGGATCTCCTTGTCTGTGCATATTTTGCCGGCAGTTTTAAGATTGAGGTAACCGTGATACGCCTTGTTGAAGGCTTCGTAAGCGAGGTGGTCGCCGTTTCCGAAGTCTATCTGCCTGTATATGTTTGAGATATAGGTCTCCACCTTCACCTCGTTGTTTATAGTTCCTGCTTCATCGGCAGATACACCTGTAAACGAAAAGGCAACAATAAGATACGCCATCATGCACACGATCACTTTCTTCATCAGATCTTACTTTAATTAGTAGTTAATAAATCTCCCTGGTTTAAAGCGAAGATAAGAATGCATTGTCACATTACAGGTCATTTAACCGTAATTTAACTTACATGGAATTTTTTATAACATTTGGGTGACAATGTGTGGAAATGCTAAAAACGAGATAAAACGCATTTTTTCAGCTATTCTTATACCGTATATGTGCTTATATTAGCATCATGATCGTTAAAAAAGTATTTTTTCTACTACTCCTTATAATGTCTGTTGACCGTGTTTGTGCACAATGCTAATTTTGCGATGCTGCAGATGCTATAATAAAGGATGCGCCGAATAAGTTCAGGAATATAAGGGGCAATGCGCAGAACCCATCGGCAGGTGGTAATATATGGGCCAGTGGTATAAAAGTGCCCGGTACCATCAATTCCCGTTTTGTGGCATCTATGGGACTGTTTTATGAGGGTGCCTTCTTCCAGACAAAGAATAAAGACGAGGTAAAAGCGGCCTATGACAAGTACAGCGCCCTGATGAGCGACTGTTTTACAGCCAAAGGATATACGATACACCAGCAGAATAACTTTACCCCCGAAGTAAAAAGTTATCAAAAGCTGGTGTTTATGGCCCCGGAACAAGATGCAGCCGGTGGCCCGCCCGCACACGCGACCATGGAGACCATGTATAATAAGCAGGTAGGACTATATACTATAGTAATGTACATTTTTGAGCATTGAGCCAATAATAATACCCGGAGACGCAAGCATTGCGTATCTACAAATTAACGACATGGACGACGAACAAGACTACATAAAGATAAATCGTGCCCTTTGGGACGAAAAGACCGCACACCATGTGAAGTCGGACTTTTATAAAACAAATGAGTTCATAGCCGGGGCTAATACGCTCAAGGAACCGGAACTGGCACTACTAGGCGATGTGCGTGGTAAAACCATATTGCACCTGCAATGCCACTTCGGACAGGATACGATGTCGCTGGCACGGATGGGGGCTAATGCTACAGGGGTTGATTTTTCGGAAGCTGCGATAGCGAAGGGGCGTGAGCTCAATGAGCAACTGGGGCTTGATACCAAATTCATCTGTACAGATATCTACTCACTGCTGGAAGTACTGGACGAGCAGTTCGATATTGTCTTTACCTCGTATGGTACAATAGGCTGGCTGCCGGATATGCAACGATGGGCCGGGGTGGTAGCAAAGTATGTGAAGCCGGGCGGTAAGTTCATTTTTGCTGATTTTCATCCTATTGTATGGATGTTCAATAATGATTTCTCCGCGTTTCAATACTCTTACTTCAACAGGGAAGCTATAGTGGAGGTGCTGGAAGGCACTTATGCTGATCGTAATGCAGCTATCAAAAAGACGGAGATAGGGTGGAACCATAACCTGGCGGAAGTGATGCAGGGATTGTTTGATGCAGGGCTGACAATTACATCATTCAATGAGCTGGATAGCTCGCCATACAACTGCTTTAGTAATATGGTAGCTGCAGGCGATGGTAACTACCAGATAAAGGGAATGGAGGGAAAGATACCTATGATGTATACAATGGTGGCTGTAAAATAGCTAACACTATATAGTAGCGTACGATCTACCACCTGTATGGCGGCTGCGTTTACAATTTTTAATTATTGATGCCTGCGCTGAAAGCCTTTACCAGTTTGGCTTCTGCCATTATGCAATATTGCTCTCAGTTAATATTTTTTCAAAAATGCAGAAATAGATTTGGCGGGGGAGAAAACTCTCCTATCTTTGCACTCCCAATTGAAAAAAACGGGGTGTTACAAAGTTCTTTAGCGAGTAGGATCAGCAGCAGGGTAGCGGAATAAGTTTTTAGAATTTTGAAAACAAATTTTGCGGTTCGAAAAGAACCTCTTACCTTCGCACTCCCCAAAAGAAAAACGGGGATGTTGCAAAGTTCTTTAGCAGTGCAGTAAGTGATGCAAATGATGGTTTCTGAAAAAAAGTTTTTTGAAATTAAATTTTGCGGTTTGAAAGAAGCCACTTACCTTTGCACTCCCTTAGCAAATGAGGGGTAACAGAAAAGTAACAATAAGCTCTTAAAATAATAACGATGGTGTAGCGGAACGGGCCGCG
>JAOQAP010000027.1 GCA_025963465.1 Flavipsychrobacter sp. | reverse complement strand
AGGTTTGCTGCTGGCGCGGGGTGCTGCTTGTTGGTTTTACAGCCACCCTGAAATACAGTTCATTCCCGTTAGTGATACCGCCATTCACACCTCCGGCATTATTTGTTTTGGTTGTCCCCTCACCATCTGTGATAGGATCATTATGCACAGACCCCGTCATTGCAGCTGCACCAAACCCACTGCCAAATTCTATGCCTTTAATAGCTGGTATAGCAAAAACAGCATGACTGATCACTGACTCAACCGAATTAAAAAACGGCTCGCCTATGCCAACAGGCAATCCGGTAACCGAACAAGACACTACTCCCCCTATGCTATCTTGGTTTTCAATTGCTTTTTGAATGGCTGCTTCAATATCTGCATTACCTCCGGCCTCAGCCAGTCGGGCATTGATAACAATACCTGTAAGTATCTTTTTAGCTACACAGCCCGCAGCCACGAGGGCAACAGTAAGCCTGCCAGAAGAATGGCCGCCGCCGCGGGGATCATTAAAGCCATTAAATTTTTTATCAAGCACAAAGTCCGCATGGCCCGGACGGGGAGTATCCTTCATCCCGCTATAATCTGCAGACCTCACATTATTATTTTCAAAAACGATCGTAAGAGGCGCTCCCGTAGTAGCTCCGTTAAAGACGCCGGATACAAACAGGGGCACATCCTCTTCCTTACGTGGAGTAGTACCTTTAGCACCTGCTTTCCTGCGCTCCAGGTCGGGCAACAGGTCACTCTCACTTAATGGGATCCCGGCAGGACAACCATCTATAGTTACACCTACCCATTTACCATGAGATTCCCCAAAAATGCTCACTCTGAATATGCTGCCGAACGTGTTCATATTATTCGTTGTTAAAAGTACATTTTCCTCCGCATAAGATAAGGTCATTAAAAAATTCCGGGTACGACTTACTGACTGACTCTGCGTTCATTACATCTACCTGCCCATTAGCTCTTAGTGCACCTACCGCCGCCGCCATGGCTATCCTGTGGTCATGAAACGAATCGATAACGGTGCCTTGTAAACGGGATACCCCGGTCACATAAAGCATATCATCTTCCACAGACCATGGCACAGCAAAATCGTGCAGCATCTCTGTTACACTCTCTACCCTGTTACTCTCTTTATGAAATAGCCTGTGCACACCTTTTATATAACTTTCGCCATAGCTACATGCTGCCAATATAGATAGTACTGGAAAAAGGTCAGGGCAATGTGTAGCGTCAAACTCAAATGCCTGTAACCTTGATTTTTTTGTAATGATCACATCGTCCTCAATAACCATATCAGCACCGGCATTCTTCAATACATCCAACACTATCTTATCTGCCTGTGTAGACGCCAGCGACAGATTATTGACCGTCATATTACCTGCTATTGCGCCGGCAACTAACATAAAAGACGCACTGCTCCAGTCAGCCTCCACAGTCATGTCTACCGTTTCAGTATGGGTAAACTTTGCAGGTTCAATATAGAACCATTTATAGTATTTGTGTGATAGCTCTTTACCAAAGTGCTTTAGTACACCAAGTGTCACATCTATATACGGCTTACTTTTTAGTCCTGTCACTTCAATAGTAATAGGCTCAGTGGCACTATAACATAAAGCAAATAAAAGCCCGCTTAAAAATTGAGACCCTTCAGAAGCATCTACCTTTATTGATCTTGCTTTTAACGGCCCATGAACGGTAAATGGCAGGTAGCCGTTAAACCCTGAAATAGTAACGCCCGATGCAGACAGCATCTGTTTAAAACCATCCATAGGGCGTTTAAGTAAACTACCCTGCCCCTGTATAGTTATGGGATCACAACACAACGCTGCGATAGGTGTAAACAAGCGGGCAGATAACCCACTTTCACCGCAATCAATATTTGCCGATACAGGCACTACCCCGTTACTGGTTATTTCTATGACACCTGGTGTTTGTGCTACAACCTTTGCGCCCAGCTGCTGTATAATATTCAACGCGGCCATATCATCCGCAGAAACGCCTGCATTACGGATAATGGTTGTTCCTTTATGCAGCAAGGCAGCAGCATACGCGCGTTGAGTTATGCTTTTTGAAGAGGGGGGTGTAAGGGTGCCGTTTATATAAGATGGCTCAATTATCGCTTTCATACTGCGTCAATACATTTTCAATAACAGCAAATGGTAATGAGCGGACAACAGCCGTACCTACCTTTTCCAGCAGTATATAATCTATGGTATCATCTATTCTTTTCTTATCCATCTTTAATATTTCCATTGCCTTGGCTGCATTGATATTGAACCGTGCCGGCAAATGGTATTTACTTAATAACTTTTTCAGGTCGGCTTGTACTTTCTGATCCATGCCTGCCACCTCTTCCGAGAGCATACAAGCAATGACCATACCTATGCCTACAGCCTTACCATGTGGCAGCTCATACATATTCTCTATAGCATGTGCCGCTGTATGTCCGAAGTTGAGCAGCTTTCTTACTCCGTTTTCTTTCTCGTCTTCCAGCACAGTTTTATTCTTCCACGCCACGCATTTTTCTATCAATGCCTTCAGTGCTTCACCCCGATCATCCTGGTAATAAGAGATGCTGTTACGGCTAAGTTTTGCAAACATATCTGCATCAAATATGCAGGCATACTTAATAATTTCCGCGAAACCATTACTCCACTCATCATCAGGCAACGTCTCAAGGAAATGCGTATCAAACAGAATAAATTGAGGCTGAGCTATAGTACCGATGATATTTTTATTAAGACCGGCATTTACGCCATTTTTGCCACCTATTGCTGCATCCACCATGCCCAGCAGCGTAGTAGGTATAAAGCCAAATGAGATGCCACGCATATATACCGACGCAAGAAAACCCGTAATATCAGTAATAACCCCGCCACCTACGCCTATCAATGTTGTTTTACGTGTAGCTTCCATCAGCAGCAGCTCTTTTGTGAGCCGGTTGATCGTATCAAGGCTTTTACTTGTTTCCCCGGCGGGAATAACTATGGTCTTGAAATCTTTAAACAGCCCCGGATATAACCCTGCAAGGTGCTCATTGGTCAAAAGCACTGTATGCTGTTTATCACAGGTTTGCAGGAACTCTTCACACGAGCTTTGAAAAATATACTTAACGGTACCTGAAGGAAATGTGACCGATTGCTGCATTGAACGGATTAATACCCAAATTTAGTTCATTACCTGTAGGAAACGAATTGTATGGGTGTAATTTATACCCGGAACTATACCAATGCCTGTCTATTGCCCTATAAAGAGGTTAAATCCCGGTTCTTTTACTTATTCGTATCTTTGCAACTTGTATTATGAGCAAGAGAGGTAAGGTATTGGTAGCAATGAGCGGCGGTATAGATAGTACCGTAAGTGCCCTTATGCTACACGAACAAGGGTATGAAGTGGTAGGTATTACCATGAAAACATGGGATTATGCATCATCCGGTGGCGGCAAAAAGGAAACAGGGTGTTGCAATCTTGATTCATTCAATGATGCCCGCACGGCAGCTGTGGAACACGGATTCCCTCATTATGTACTGGATATACGCGAGGAATTCGGAGATTTTGTGATCAACAATTTTGTAGAAGAATATATCGCAGGACGTACGCCAAACCCGTGCGTGCTATGCAATACACACATAAAATGGTCTGCGTTATTGAAACGTGCCAACGCACTGGACTGTGAATTTATTGCTACCGGCCACTATGTAAAAGTACGTGAGGAAAACGGCAGACATATACTATCCAAAGCCAAAGACCTGACAAAAGACCAGAGCTATGTGCTTTGGGGACTGGGTCAGGAATGCCTGGGCCGCAGCATATACCCGCTTGGCGACCTGCTGAAAACAGAAGTAAGACAAATAGCCTACGACATGGGCTATAAAGAGCTTTCTAAAAAGGCAGAAAGCTATGAAATATGCTTTGTACCAGACAATGACTACCGTGGTTTCCTGAAAAGGAACGTAGCAGGACTGGAAGACAGGGTAAACGGCGGCGATTTTGTGCTTGCAGACGGCAAGGTAGTAGGTAAGCATAATGGCTACCCATTTTATACCATAGGTCAGCGCAGAGGATTGGACCTTGCATTTGGCAAACCAATGTTCGTCACAAATATCCTTCCTGAAACTAATACGGTTGTACTAGGAGAAGCACATGAGCTCCAACAGAGCGAAATGCTTGTGAAAGGATTAAATATGGTAAAATACGACACTATACCGGACGGTATGGAAGCTGTAACCAAAATAAGATACAGGGACGCTGGAATGGAAAGCATACTGACAAATGCTCCTGATGGCGTACATGTAAGCTTTCAGCACGCTGTTAGCAGCATAGCTCCCGGCCAGTCAGCTGTGTTTTATGAAGGAGATGACGTAATAGCCGGCGGAGTGATCCAGAAGGAAACTTTGCTACGTTAATAACCATGTGGGTAAAAAATCGATAATATTATCGCCTTTTTCTAAGTAATGGTAGCTATTTCCGTTTCTTTATTTATATTTACGTGAAATATCAGCAGACCGGAATCTTATGACTAAAAAGATTTTTACTTTTTCATTACTGGTAACTATTTGTGCAGCGTCCTTTTTTGCATGCAAAAAAGTGAATAAAAGCACTGAAGATGCTACCCGCAACTACTTCCCTTTAAAATTCGGCAAGTATGTAACATATGCTGTTGATTCTATTTACTACATAGATACAAGCTGTGAACGCATAGAAGTAAAATCACAGATGAAATATGCCATAACTGATACATTTACAGATAAAAAGAAGCGTCTTTCTTATATTATGGATGTATACTCACGTCCTTATGAAGGTGGGTTGTGGAAACAGACGAATGTAATTCTTATTACCCCTACAGCAACGGAACTGCTTTACTCACAGGATAATGCACAGTATGTGAAGCTGATGTTCCCGATAAGTGAAGGTTTTACATGGTCTGGCAACAAGTATGTTCCTACCCAAAATCCTGCTTTTTCTTACCTGAGTAACTGGAACTACAACTACCTTGATTATCACCTTTCTTACAATAACGGTTATATCAACTTCGATAACACTGTTACTGTACTGGAACATGCACAAAACATAAACAACCCTAACATAGATTCAGCGGTGAAAGCCTCTACGATCTATGCCAAAGAGGTGTATGCCTACAACGTGGGTATGATATACAAAGAATGGACGTATACTACATACCGTCCGGACACGGTAAAGTGCCTGAAAGGATACAGTGTAGTGATGCGCGCCATAGACTACAACTAATTTTATGCGCCGGAGTATTTGTGGGTTTGGGCTTATCATTGCATTATTATTGCTAGCTGATACAGCACAGGCCGACCAATATGCTTACCAGGTCACATTCACAGACAAGAACAATACCCCTTACAGTCTTACCAGCCCATCTGCATATCTCTCATCCAGGGCTATATCCCGGCGTGCAATACAAGGCATAGCTATAGATAGTACAGACCTTCCCGTAGATGCAACTTATATAGCCAATGTACTTACACTTACCGGGGGTAAATTACATGAAACATCACGCTGGCTGAATTTATGCGTAATACTGGTAGATGACAAGACCCAGGTAAACACACTTATGGGCAAGCCATACATTTCCGATGTGAAACTGGTTGGGCATTATACAACGGCACTGCATAAGAGCACCAAATTTCAAAACAGTCTTGCCCTGCCAGCTAATAAGTCAACGGCATACGGCGCTTCTTATTATTCCAACACATGGCCGCAAACCTCCATGGTACATGGAGAATTTCTGCACAACATAGGATATACCGGTAAAGGCAAGCTCATCGCAGTGTTGGATGCAGGATTTATAGGTGTAAATACAGTTAATGGATTTGACAGCCTGAGAAACAGGAACAACATAGCAGACGTTTACAATTTCACATACGCCAACAGCAATGTATACAACTATGACAGCCACGGCACTGAAGTGCTGTCTACTATGGCTGGTTATGTGCCGGGCACATATGTAGGTAGCGCCCCAGACGCTATGTATGCGCTTTACGTTACAGAATATAATGCCAGCGAAAACCCATTGGAATTAAACAACCTGTTGAGTGCTACAGAGCGTGCAGACAGCATAGGGGCAGATATTGTTACGATATCCCTCGGCTACGACATCTTTGATGATCCCGGCGATGGACAGGTTTTCTCTGATCTGGATGGCAAAACCACCGTAGGTGCGAAAGCGGCAAATATAGCTACGAAAAAAGGTATGTTGTTTGTAGCCACTGCCGGCAATGAAGGAACAAGTCCATGGCATCATATCCTTACACCCGGCGATGCTGACAGTGCACTAACTATAGGCGCTACAGATGGTGCCGGAAATGTAGCTGCACTTAGTGGCTACGGTCCAAATGCTGCGGGGCAAGTAAAACCGGATGTATGCGCGATGGGCTCACCTGCATATATTATCAATGGCTCCGGAGCCTATGCTTCAGGCAATGGCACATCGTTCTCTACCCCACAGATCGCGGGCTGGGCAGCCTGCTTGTGGCAGGGAAATCCTACAGCTACCCCTGCACAACTGCGACAGGCCATCATTAAATGCGCAAGTTCGTATGGTTCCCCAGACGCACACTTTGGCTATGGTATACCTAACTTTCAATGTACAGAACAAGTCCTTAGTGTGCTGGACACGCCACCTGTATTTACCGGAAACAACTGGATGACTGTAACGCCCAACCCGTTCAGTAATACATTAACTATCACAGCTTCTCCTGCTGCCGATCAATACGTTGATTTTCAGATGATCGATATGACAGGTAAAACATTAACTACCTTGCATCGTTACTTATACAAAGGGTATAATCATTCGTTCGACCTGTCTTTGCCTTTGTTACCTGCCGGTACCTACATTCTTAAGGCTGTTTCTGCGACACAGCAGAACATAATAAAATTGGAAAAACGATAGTCTTCGTTAATAAAGCAATGGTTTATCTTTCTGATACCTGCTGTAAAAGAATAAAGATGTAAACACTGCATAAAAAACAACACCTTGCTGGCGATATAATACCGACTCGGTAATGAAGGTGACTGCAAGGATAATAAGCAGGTATAAGTATAAGTAGTTTTGAGTTTTAATAGCTTTGATAAAATGAGTGGCAATGATACCAACAAACAATCCCAGCCCTAAAATGCCGAATGATAGCCACACAGCAAAATATTGATTGTGCGGATCAAAATAGCCTACGAATCTCTGGCTGGTAATGGAATGAAAGAAATAGCGCTCACGAAGCATGGTCAGTACACGGCCGGGACCTACACCCGTAAGCCAGTAATGACGAAGCATGTCCATATCGGTATTGAAAATAAGGGTACGCTCTCCCAACGAATTATCGGCAGTGGCACTACCATTGCCTCCTTGTACAAAGTGGACTATCTCCAGCATTCGTTGTCTAAAAAACGGCACAGCGAAACCGCTTGCTATCACAGCAAATAAACCACCAACGATCAGCGTCTTATACTGACCTATTGTTTTACGGTTCAGCCATGAGGCGTGAATAAGTATAATAATTATTGCTAACAATGGAGACTTGGCAAGAAGCGACAACAACAGAACAAGCATGCTGTAGAGTAATAAATACTTAATAATATTACCACCACGAACATTAAATACCGAAGTGCCAAGTAGTATGCACACCGAAAAGCAGATGTACATGCTCATGTAAGTAGGGTGAATGCCGCAAACTGCTTCAAAATACATACGATAAAGCACGTGCGACAACGGATGTGTTCCGCTATCGCTTCTCAGGTAATGACATATAAAATCGGCATTGGCAACCATGCAGGATACAAAGCAGCCATAAACGAAATAGATAAGCTCCCCCACGATCAATGACCTGAACGAATTACCAATAATGGCAAACACCAACGGCATTAGTAAGAGTGCCTCCATTCGCTCGCAAATATGGAGTAGCTCTTTCCTGTACTCATGAGGTGTAAAGGGTACTGCCAGCAGATATATAAGGAACCCGCTGCCCAGGAATAACGCCCATAAATAATTGCTCCGTGGCGACCATTTCTTTGTGCCAATAGTTCTGAAAACAAAATAGAAACATGCCGCAGCTGTAATAAATACCTGCAGCCGGCCGGGAATAAAGAATGATACCATCAGTACACGGGCAGCAAACTTATCTATGTTGTCAATTTTGTTCATTTATGTTTATAAAACTCTTTTTGCGCATTCTTTACAATATCACCAAACTCTTTATGGAACCGCTCATCTGAAAAACGTAACGAATTTTGCCTGATGGCAGCATTGTCGGTCAGCGGATGTTGTTCCAGTTTATTCACTGCATCAATCACACTCTGCTCCGTCTGCTCAGGGAACAGGTATCCTGTCCGTCCGTCTACAACAGTTTCCCTGTAGCCACCATAATCTAATGCCAGCACAGGCGTCCCACAAGCCTGCACCTCCACACACATGATACCAAAATCTTCTTTAGCTGCGAATATACAGGCTTTAGCCTCCTGTATGTAGGTGATCATTTCTTCGTCCTTCTTATAACCCAGCCATTCTATATTTGGATATCCTTTCAGCAGGGAATCAAACTTTTTATCACCCCACCCCTCGCCTATCAGTACCAGCTTTTTATCGGGCATCTGCTGAAATGCACGGATCACCATATCTATTTTCTTATATGGCACAAAACGTCCTGTACACATATAATAATCCTTCCGAGGCTGTTCCCCAAGAGCAAACTTGTTTACTCTGACAGGTGGGTAGATCACCTTACTACTGCATCCATAGCTATTCTCTATCCTTCGCTGTACATGAGTGGAATTAGCAATAAAGTAATGAATATTTCTTGCCGATGCCACATCCCATTTCCTGAGGTAATTGACATACCATTTATATAATCCGGATCTGCCAAGCGAGTGGTGTGCTGCATAATCGTCGTACATATCCCAGATGGGACGTAATGGTGTATGACAATAACAGATGTTCAATATTTTCGGATCGCTGCGAAACCCCTTGGCAACAGCATGAGAAGTAGACAGTATCAGATCATACCCCCGAAGATGGAACCGTTTCATAAGCCATGGCATGAATGGCAAAAAATAGCGATAGAACTTATTGATAAACGGCACATGCTGAAGAACAGATACTTTCACCGGCTTATCGTTCAATATTTCTTTTCGCGCAGCAGGTGAGAATTTATCAAACAATGCATAAATGGTGACATCTTCCTGTTCATATATATCCAGTATAGCACCGGCCACCTTCTCGGCGCCCCCATTTGCATTAAACCAATCCTGTACAAAGGCTACTTTCAATTTTTTATGGAGTTGGGAATTTGGATTATCTACTTTTATACTACACGTGTCACAAGCATTACACTTTACATTTTTGTATTTCTTCAAAATTGCGCACTTTTTTCACCATTTTTATTTTTTTCGTCTTTTCATTGATAATCAAGCATCAACCTCGAAATTATTGCCTGATTCTTGCGCACTATTGCGCCCTTCTATACAGCCGGACAGGCAAAAAGTGCGCAATTTTATCATTCAGCAATTAAATCACACTCATTTTGCATTTCGGCTCAAGTCAGATCGTATTCATTAATCCCCCTACCTAAAGGGCAGGGCTACTTGTGCTTTGTTGGATTTTGACCATTTTTGGTTTCAATGGATATAAAGGTCGGGTAGAAAAGTGACAATGACAAGGTGAAAAATCTATGATAATGCACTTTTCGTCTTATCATAGAAAAAAAGTTCCTTAGCATTATGCATGTCTTAATGACTTATAAATATTTAGCCTACTACGGTAAACGATAATAATACATTGACGCAAATGCACCTTCACTAATTGTATAGTAGCCTTTTCCGTCAGCAGTAAACCCAATCGCTTCTCCTTGTTTCTGTACTTCATAATGCAGTTCCTTTGGGTTACGCTGCATGGTTTCCCATACATGCTCCCCACTTTTGCGCTGCCAGTAATAGACATTTTCGTAAGTCTTCAATAAAATCTGTTTCCCATCTTTTGAAATATCTGCAGCCGTAACATATTTGAAGGGCTTGAAGCCCGGAATATGTAGCTTAGCCCTTTTAGTCAAAACACGCGTTTCATTTGCTTCAAAACTTAATGGTGTAGAATATATCCCAACACTATCCGTTC
>JAOQAP010000019.1 GCA_025963465.1 Flavipsychrobacter sp. | reverse complement strand
AGATCCATCACATGCCGCAAATGATTTGTTCGATGCGGCTCAACTTCCATCAGGGACAATTGTTCAGCAGCCTGAAAATTTTCCGTTTCAAGCCCTTCCTCCTGAGTGAATTTTATAACTTCTTTGTATTTAAAAAATGCATTGTCAAGGTCTTGCTGTTCCAAAAAATAGTCGGCTAAGTATGTCAGGTAAGTGGCTACTTCACGTTTGTTTTTTGATTTTGCAACTTCTTTGTATGCGTCGGTAAGGTGTTTAAGTTCGGCTTCTGGATCAGCTAAAACATTTGCAACCTTTGATTCAAGACGAAAACATTTTGCCAAATAGATGTGATCCTTGTTTTCGAAAAAAATGGGTTTAGCTCGGTCAAGTAAAGTTCTCCAATTCTTTTCTGAAATTCTATTGGTTTCAATTTCAATGTCCGCCTGTTCATACGCGACTAAAGCAGCTTCATATTCAAAACTACTTGTTTGAAAATAGCTTTGCAGAGCCTGCATTAGATATATTTCGGCTTGCCCAAAATTTTTAAGTTTTTTATGGACCAATGCTTTGTGATAACTAGCGCCAGCTAATATTGAGAAACCGTTTTTTTTCGTGGTTACCTCAAGGGCTAAAGTAAGTTGCTTTCCCATCTGGGATGCAACATCAAAGACGCCAAATGCTGTATTGAATAAATATTGGCAAAATTTAAGGTGCCCAAATTTTATATATGCCTTAGAGTAGTTATACAAATCGGACTCGTCAATCAAGTCTAAGTATCGGTTACTGTACAACTCTGCGGCATCAAAATCTTGCAATAAAATGCAAACATCCCATAAATACAGCAATATTTCTCTCTCATCAACGATAGAGTTTTGTTCCTCAAAAACGCTCAGACATTCACAAAGCACTTGCCGCTCCTGTAAATAGTCCCCATCCCTGAAATGAAGTAGTTTAGTACCCAGTCTTTTTATATGCGATATCGAATATTTATCATTACTAAATTTTTTCTTGGCGTCTGCAATTTTTTTGTCAGCCTGCTCATATTCTTCCCCAGCAATTAACTTGGCAATTTCTTCCAATATCGATTTTAAAGGCTCTTTTATCTTTTTAGAATGTTCTTCTTTGTTTTTATCGACAGCATTTTCTATCTCTGTTTTTAATGCTTTGTATTGACTGAGGTTGTTCGGTAATTTGCTAACAGCAACGGCTTTCGCATAACTGATCCCGAAAATGTAATAGGTTATGAGGTCAACTATATCTTTGGTAAGAGGATACTCGCCATTGATGATTTTATAAATACTAGCTCTGGAATATCCCGGTTTTTTCTTATTGATATAAACAGTATAGAGTTCTTCATCTAAATCAAAAAGCTCATTTTTTATGAAAATAGCCAAAGCAGCAGGGATATGATCGATACTGAAAGGCAATGTTATTTCTGATGCCTCTCCCTCCCGAATCTTAACCGGTTTGGCATCATATCTCTTTTCCAATAAGTCTTGTAGGTCTTCTGCGATTTTAAACATGGCGTCTCAAGTCTCATAGCTCTGAGACAAATGTACTGCTTTTGAGACAACGTTTCAGGGTGATATGAATAGTGGTAGTGATAGCTTTGTAGAGCGTTGAGGGTCTATCAAAAAACCTACCAATACTTTAATTGGTAGGCCATCAACCGGGTTACATAACAGCCCAGCGATGTATGCGATTGGAAGTCGTAAGCAACCAATCACAGTATATGGATTGTAAATTAATTTAATGTATATTACAAGCTCATCGTTCAGGGCTGTTCCAAATTGCTTTAAAAATAAAGACAATGGAACAGCAGCAGTTTTACACAGATCTCAGCATTGCAAAAAAGCGCCTTTCAATAATCAGGCCATATATCTTCGATTTATCGGGAACTAAATCTACTGCCCGCCGAAAGGCATTCAAGAACGAAGTCTGCCGAACACTCACTGTTCTCTGTCTCTCCGTGGATTTCTTTAAGAAAGAAGGAAAGAAATGCGAAGTAGACAATCTCATCATTTTATATACTAACATCATGCGCCAACTCGATTCATCGTGAGTTGTGACATGCAACATCCGTTTTGTTATCGTAGAATATTTGCATTCATTTTTTACTCAAAAAGAAATTTTATGAAATTCAAATTTACAGATTGGAGCTTTCTGGACCGGCAGATAGAAGCCGTTGAAAGCTACCTGAAAAAGGCACATGAACAGTTCAAACAGACCACTGTTCTGCACGAAGCACTGAATTATGCTTCCAAAAACTTCCCTCACCCTGAGGACGAAACATTTGAATCGTGCCTGACCACGATCCGTGCCTATTATGGGAAACTCAAAAATGAGGTATCTATCAAACTGCAAGGAGGTGTGCAGCAAGTACTTGGTGCTGCTAATATGGCAACCGCTAATCAGAATATCGGGAACAAGGAAAAGGAACTGCAGGCCGAGGCCGATAAAAAGGAACGTCTTGCCGTTGACCGGGGGCGCATATTTATTAACGGTGACCAGACCTCATATAAGAAACAGCAGACCCGCCTTATCATATTCGCCATCGGTGAATGTCTGTGGACAGTGAGCGCTTTCCTCAAATTGGGCGACATTCTAATCATTGCCCTGTGCCTTGGAATTGTCATTGGCCTTGCTCAAATCTCCGTGGTGAAAAGCGCTACGCAGATCATCAAGGAGATTGACGACAGGAAGAAACGGAAGGTATATACCATTGTCGCAGTAGCTGCATTCTTCGCCCTAAGCTGGTTGCTGGCTCTTCTCCGGTATTGGTTCATTCACCAGGGATCGGCTACCGGCATACCGTTCATTGTTATGAACCCGCTCACATTTGTAGCTATCAACATGCTGTTCATTGCCGCTACAGCCCTTATCGTCATTTTTCACTACCCAGGCAAGTCTCAAATAGATGATATTGCTAAAGCTGATAAATTGGACAAGGAAATTCAGGCTGCTGATGTAAGGTGTAGACAGCTAAATACAGAACTGACAGGGTTGCTCAAGGAACGCGAATTCTTTGCTGAGCTCCGTATCAGGTTGAGTCATGCCGAAAAAAAGCTGCATGAAAAGGTTAACAAAATGTTCGACGAGGCTGTTGGCGCGTTCAAAAATGAGAACGTAGCGAAGAGGAAGGACAAAACATTCCCGCAGTCGTTCAAAAATCCCCATGCTCCATTGTCAGATGAATCCATAGAGCATGTTCAAGTATTGGAAAACTAATGTAACACTTTAAAAATCATGTCATGAAAAAGATCGCATATATCATTATCGGGGTCCTTTTACTTGCAGGGCTGGGTTGGGCATACTACGCATATGCTGCATATCTACCTACCTATTCCAGGCATGTTGCTGAAACTGTACTGATAGATCAAACGCAGGAATTCCTTGTGCAACCTACCGGCACGGAAATACTCTCACTTGCTAGCTTGCCCGGTCATAAATGGGAAAGCGTGCAGTTACAGATGCGTACGTTTTCAGAGTACAAGTATACCGAAAGCTATGGGTTAGCATTGCAGGGGCAGTTCTTTTTATTATCAAATCCAGATGACCGGGATAAGGAAATTGCTGCGTTCATTCTGAAGACAGACACCGTTATCTCCAGGATCAGGGAACAGAACAAAGGTTATCCTAAATCAAGTATTTATGCTCCGTTCATTGAGGAAGTTAATAGGATATCCGCAACGAAGGCGGATATCAAAACTGTCCTGGCATATACAGACGCCTGCGAGAATACCAGCGTGTTTTCGGTGTACAACGCCAAGGATCGAGAGTTGTTGATAAGACACCCTGAAAAAGTAAAAGAATTATTGTCTCAATATGGCAAGCCGGGTAATCTACACGGGGTTGTTATTTACATTTTTTTCAAGCCGAAAAGCGACCGAGATAATGAATATTTCACCATCATGTCAGGGTTTTACAAGATGCTTTTTGAGACGGCAGGGGCTGACGTGTATGTTGGCCCCAATCTGGTTGTTGATAACGATAAACTTTAATGTTATGAGTCATTCTAAAAACACCGGCATCGGCACCATCGTAAAGTCGCTGCTGATTACAACCTTTAAATTGATTGCAATAGTCATTGCGTTTACTTGTAAAATTTTAGGGCTGGTACTGACCAAGACGGCCGAACTGTTTGAAAAACTGTCAAGCAATGGGAGTCATTAAACTGCTGTTTGGAATTGTTGAGGCTGTTTTGAGCGCAATCATTGAAGCTATCTTTGATTGCCTCAAGTCACTCATTACTAAAGACAGGAAGACAGAATACGATGCTGATTTCACACCCGCCTCAGAATTGTTATCCGGGTCAAATCAAGGATTTACGTTTGGTGATAAGAGTCTCGATATTGTTTCTTCTTTCCGCAATGCGATTATATATGGTATGACTGGTGCAGGAAAAAATGTCAGTGTGCTAATCCCGAGCATCCTCCGGATGGCGGGTCCGAGTAATTTGATCATACATGACCCTTCGCAACAACTGTGGGAACTGTGCAGCGGTATGCTTAGCAAGCTTGGGTACGAGATAAAAATCCTTAGTTATCTTAATCCATTACTTGGCGGTTATAATCCCTTGAACGGGCTGACAATAAAAAATACAACCGAGATTTCGAAGATATCAAAGCTGCTTATCCACAACACGCTCGGTGCTGGCAAGGATCCATTTTGGAATTTGGCGTCAGAGAATTTTTTAAAAGTGCTTATACAGATCGTTCTCGGAGGCCCGCCTGAAACGCATACCATGCATAATGTGCTGGCACTGTGCAATCGTTTTGCCTACAGCCCTGCCGATGTAGATGTGCTTTGCGTTAGATGTAATAATCCCTTACTACTTTCAGAATACAAGACATTCCTTAAATACGATTCTAAAATGATGATGTCAATCCTGGCAAGTGTGAAAGCGGCTTTGAATTTATGGAGCGATCCGCAGGTGGCCCTCTGCACCTCATATGATACGATGGACATGGCGAACTGGCGCACTAAGAAATTTTGCCTTTTCATTCATTCGTCGATCCCTATGATGCGCTACTATAGCCCGCTTACAAGTTTGCTGTTTGAGCAGAGCTTTGCACACATCATGTCTCGCATGCCTTCCAATACAGACCGTCCTATCTTCCTGCTTATAGATGAATGTAGCTCGTTATACCTTGAATCATTATCTATTACATATAGTAATATTCGTAAATATAAAGGAGGGGTGATGGGCATCTATCAGTCACCATTTCAGCTGCAAAATATATATACACTGTCAGGCGCGAAGGCCATAGAAGACAATGCCTACATAAAGCTGTACATGCCTGGGGTTGATATACAAGTGGCAACCCAGTTGGAGCAAACGCTCGGAAAATTCGAGTATCTGGACGACAAGGATGTGCGCCATATCCGGCCGCTCATGCTAAGTTCAGAAATACGGGAAATGAAGGACGAAAGTTTGTTGTTTGCAGGCAGCCACCGCGCTATCAAACTAGCTCTGCGCCCATATTATAAGCAGCCGAAATTATTGAAAATGACCAAACTACCACCAGTATTGCCGCAAAGTGCAGCTCCATTTGATACACTTCCCGATATCATATTTCAATGAAACGCAAGGGGAAGCATACGAGCAGGCTGTACCAATTCCTGGAGCGGAAAGGCGTCCTTACGAACGGTACTGACGCAGATATTGCATCTGCCAAGCAACAGTATTGGAAGGAGTATAAGGCCGCCTGGCGCAAGCGCCAGCGGCAAGAAACACGGGAGTTCACTATCGTATGCACCCCGAAGGAGGCAAAGGTTATCATAGACGCTGCAAGGCGTCACAAACGCAGCCTGCAGGCCTTCGTGAAGGATGCGACGCTAGGATACGTTAGCAGACGGTATATAGTGCCCGATGTGCTTGCCATTAGCACCATTCAGCAGCAGCTTGCCGTGAATTACAATGCTCTGCAGCTAATGTTCGATGAGAGTATAGTTCCCTATCAGCTCGGAAAGTCGCTCATGCAACAGATATCCGCTTTGGAACAGACCGTTTTAGAACAGCTCCGCAGTCCAAAGACGCTTGAGCAATGGATAGCCGATACTGTACATGGTTCACCCGAATACAGAGACCTGCTCATAATGTTACTTCAAAACTTGTAGCCAATGATCATAAAGTGCGTCTCGCGGAAGTCTAACGTCGGTCAGCTCATACGGTACGTTCTACGCGATGACAAGATAGCGGCACCAAAACAATCCAAATGGCCGACACACGTGGCCGGCATAAAGCTGACCAAAGCTGATCTTCATCATCTTGCGGCGGAAAAAGAAGATACTAGCATCCTTGCAGAACTAAAAGCGTTCAAAGGCTCATTCAAGGAATTCATCGGCAGCCTCATTTCTAAAGATGCCAGTTCCGTGAACAAGCCCGAGTTGGAATCCATCATCATTAAGAATAACATTCGCAGTCGTTCGATACCTGGATACATAAAAGAGTTTGAAAGGAATGAATCTTTTCGCCTCCACGCCAGAAGCAATAATGTGCTGGCGCATCATCATGTGATTTCGTTCAATAAGCTTGATAGTCCGAATATCACGGGGAAGATGCTAAAGGACATTGCGCAAAAATACATGTCCTTGAAAGAGTCCAGCCTGTTCCTGGGTGCGGTGCACCATGACAAAGATCACGTACACATTCACCTCATTCAGTCCGGTGTGCAGTATTGCACAGGGATCGCAAACCGAGAGCCCAAGGAAAAGTTCCTTCGTACCATTGATACTATGCAGAGGTACCAGTTGGAGATGTATCCGCAATTGTCGCATAGCCGTGTTTCAGAGCACGCAAAGTCGAGTAATGAAAAAGCGTCCGAAAAAAATATAAAAACGCTCGAGCGATGTGTAGATAAAAACGCCTTGCTTGGGTTGCTCGAAGCGATTCATTCGAAAGCCAGTTCTACTGAGCACTTTTTAGATATGGTGACCAAGGCTGGCCATGAGGTATATTACAGAAATGGGAAGCTGCAAGGTATAAAGTATGAAGGTGAAAGGAAATTCAGGTTCAGCACGCTCGGATACAAGGAGAAGCTGCAGGAGCTCGGCAAGAGCAAGGCCGACCAGGAAAGGGCCCTGCAGGAGATACAGGAATTAAGGAACGGGAGGGTGCAGGAAACACACAGGAGAAAGGAGGTTGAAGCTATTATCCAGGAGAGTACCGTTGAAATTGGCCATCTCCAGGAACTTCAGGACATGAGGCAAGCACAGGGCAGGGATAGAAGCGATGATTCGGGTCGAGAGGAAACCGACGCTTCCAAGGAGGTGGATTCACGGGACCACGTGGAAGATGCGGAGGTAGAAACCGATATCACCGATGGAGGCATGGAAGATCGCCTTGATTTTGACGATGGGGAAAACGTACAGCCCTTCGATTAAAGGTGCATTTATTTGCTTTTGTACTCGAAAGTCGCGCTTTGCAAGATTGCATATCCCCGGGGAATATATGCTATCTTGGCACATCTGAAGATGTGCGTTTGCGGAGGCATAGCCCCCGTACCCCCAAATGAATACTAGTTGGCCCTAAAATAAATTGGTCTAGGATGACTACGCAGCGACGCCAAGTGCATATTCGCCTCCGCTTTCTTCCTCAAACATGCTCCAATAGGCATCCTCTCCGACGATGATGAAATCCAAAAAGGTACGGTTCATTACCTTGCATTGGTCTTTGATTACCTGCATGACCTCTTTGTCCGCTTCGGACGGATAAGCTTTCCCGGACGGGTGGTTGTGGATCAGGATGAAATTTCGTGACCTGGTTAAGATGGCACTTTGGAAAATCTCATCGGGCAATACCAATGAGACGCTTTCTCCACCGACGGAGTGGATCTCATAGCTGTTGAGTTCCAGGCAATCGTTGAGATACACGCCGATCAATGTTTCCTTTGCCCAGTCCTTTATGTCCTTGAATACGGCAAAGACCTGCTCTGGTCCCTGAACCTGTCCTTTGATCGGATTTTTGAAGTCTCCTTTGACGAGTTCAACCTTCAGCTTTTTGAGGTATTTCATATGGCCTAGTATACCAGACGCAAGGTTAGTTGGGAAAGCTTAGAATTATTGAAAATTAGCGTTCATCTGCTAAATCAAGTCCTCGTTCTTTGCCTTTCTCCCGTATATCTCTAAGTTGGCCTAATTGTTCACGGGTATTTTCAAGCTCATATTCTTCCTTGCCTGAAAAGAAGCCCGACAAATAGTGACTGGTCGTTTCTTTGATCTGTTTGACCAATTTGGCTACGAGATCGGGTAGGTGCTTGGTCAGCAGATAACCGTGATTAAAGCCCTGGATGTATTGTTGTTCTTCCGTGTTCATGATTAGAAAGTTTCTTTTGCATGCTTTTCAAGATAGCTATCAATTGAATCTCGGTCATACAGAATCATCTTTTTTTCAGGTTGGGAAAACCTGATTTTTCCTTCATCACGTAATTTCTGCAGAGTGGTTTTACTAGATATACGAAGTTTATTCATGGCCTCGTCCGCCGAAATCCACTTATCATCTCTGGAATTCTCCTTCTCCTTCAAGCGCTGGAATACTTGCTCGACGAGTGAATAAAAGGCGCTATCTTCTATACAAATAACCTCCATTGACTTTTTTTGAAATTATCAATTAATATTCAGCTGATGTAAAAATTAATGCATTGACAACATAAAAAATAAAAGTACACTTATTTAATATTAAATTTACAAGAAAAATAGGGGTTATTAACAACGTTACGGCAATAGTGGTGTAGTATGTACGGTTACCGCGTTTTACGGTCTGCTGGTCAAAGCCCTCTCCATTGTCTTTCAGATAGAGAATGTGGTGGTTGTGATTTGCTTTCAAATTTTCGTAGCTTAGGAGTCTTAAACAACGCAAAGAGATAGGCTACACAGCAAAAACAAGTTGTGATTTGCTTTCAAATTTTCGTAGCTTAGGAGTCTTAAACAACCAGTAGACTACCAGGTTATACAGGGTAATAGTTGTGATTTGCTTTCAAATTTTCGTAGCTTAGGAGTCTTAAACAACACTGCACTATCCATAGCCTCAACCAATTCAGTTGTGATTTGCTTTCAAATTTTCGTAGCTTAGGAGTCTTAAACAACTTAATGTTGCGGGTGCTAAATCCATCCTTAGTTGTGATTTGCTTTCAAATTTTCGTAGCTTAGGAGTCTTAAACAACTTGTTACAGTGTGTATGTCGTTAATGTTCAGTTGTGATTTGCTTTCAAATTTTCGTAGCTTAGGAGTCTTAAACAACGAGGACTGGATGGCAGACCTCGGGATAGAAGTTGTGATTTGCTTTCAAATTTTCGTAGCTTAGGAGTCTTAAACAACAAAGTACTACCACCGGATATATGCTGCGCAGTTGTGATTTGCTTTCAAATTTTCGTAGCTTAGGAGTCTTAAACAACAAAAACAAGATGCTTTTATCCGCTTCATGGTTGTGATTTGCTTTCAAATTTTCGTAGCTTAGGAGTCTTAAACAACGCACCAGCACCGCCTACAAAGTGTTACCGAGTTGTGATTTGCTTTCAAATTTTCGTAGCTTAGGAGTCTTAAACAACAATTTTAGCCTCCTGTATGCGGGTGTATACGTTGTGATTTGCTTTCAAATTTTCGTAGCTTAGGAGTCTTAAACAACAAAGGGCTATGTTACACCCTATCTTTATACGTTGTGATTTGCTTTCAAATTTTCGTAGCTTAGGAGTCTTAAACAACTTATACATGTACAGTAGTGAACATTATCCCGTTGTGATTTGCTTTCAAATTTTCGTAGCTTAGGAGTCTTAAACAACCGAGACGGGCTTTTAATACCAAACCTTATGGTTGTGATTTGCTTTCAAATTTTCGTAGCTTAGGAGTCTTAAACAACCTTCTTATTTTCCTGCGAACAAAACACCGGAGGTTGTGATTTGCTTTCAAATTTTCGTAGCTTAGGAGTCTTAAACAACCCAGCCCCCGCTTCGGTATTGCGCCTATCAGTTGTGATTTGCTTTCAAATTTTCGTAGCTTAGGAGTCTTAAACAACACAGTTTTAGTTATAGTAGGAGTACCACCGGTTGTGATTTGCTTTCAAATTTTCGTAGCTTAGGAGTCTTAAACAACCCATGTCTGACCGTCAGCATTGTTGATGCTGTTGTGATTTGCTTTCAAATTTTCGTAGCTTAGGAGTCTTAAACAACCACAGTAGCAGGAGTAACAACAATCGTTTCGTTGTGATTTGCTTTCAAATTTTCGTAGCTTAGGAGTCTTAAACAACACATGTAATCGGGTAACAATTCGTTTAGCGTTGTGATTTGCTTTCAAATTTTCGTAGCTTAGGAGTCTTAAACAACAGCAATCGCTACGAATAGCTACCAGAGCGGTTTTAGCCCCGTTTTCAGGAATAAAAAATTGAGTTTTTGCTCATTTTTTTATTCCTGTTTTAAAATAATTCCAATTGCTGGGGTGGGGGTTCTATCTCCATAACCTCATGTCCCCGGAATATCTCCATCATTCCGAATTGCTTGTCTGTGATGCACATGATGCCGACATGCCCCTTTTCCGGCAGCCTGCTCTTTACTCGTTTTATGTGCACATCGGCATTTTCCTTGCTGCTACAATGGCGCATGTAAATACTGAACTGAAACATCTGGAACCCGTCCGCTAAGATATCCTTCCGGAATTTAGCATAGTTTTTCAGGTCCTTCTTTGTTTCAGTGGGTAAATCGAAAAATACAAGCACCCACATAATGCGATATGCGTTTAGACGTTCGTACATTATTAATAACCGCAACCCAAAGGAAGACGGAGAGTTATAAAACAGGATACAATATCTTTCTTGTCTTGCCCTCGTAACACTTTGCCAAACTCGACGTAGTCCGCTGTACCGCATTCATCAGGGGGCTTCTTTGGTCGTCTATCATCACATCCATTGCCGGTATCGTCAGCAGCTGCTTTTTCATATTTGGAGTCATTTCCAAAAACTGGCCATTCATGCCCACGATCTCGCAGACAACCTTATCCACATACGGCCGATACGGCTCCATAATATCGTCAGCCAGGCAATATGCATTGTATTGGTTGCGGTGGTGTATCCCAAGCGTCGGCAATATACCGGAACCTACAAGGCTACGGGCCACGATTGCCCTTAATATGGCGTAGCCATAGTTGAGCAGATTGTTGGGGGGAAACCCCTTGCGCTCCCGAACAAAGTTGAGGAATGGTGGGAACAGGCGCTTCCAGTAATAACCGGCAGCGGCTGCTTCAAGGTTCTCGCTGTCGCCGCTTTTTACCTCTTTCGAATAGTTTAGTAAAAACTTATCGGGTGTTTTAAATAAAGCTTCAGTGACCGATTGATTACCCAGATTCGCAGCTTGGTTTTGTATTTTGGCTACGACGGTTTGCTGCCATAGCTGCTTTTTCAAAGGTTCTGAGGCCTCAATCTGAGCCTGGAAAATACGGCTTTGCAATGTATGGCCATCGAGGTTCAAAAATAAACCCACAGGATGGTGGGTATTGTCGCAGGTTATGAGAGCAGTATTGTTCGCAAGCAGCTTTGCGATTACTGCCTGTGTGATGGTGATCTGTTGGTTGTCTAATATAAGTACGCCTATGTCTTCGATTGGAACACTTTTGGTTTCTCCGGTATCCACGATTTCTATCACCAATTGCTCATTGGTAGTTTTGAGGTATGCCGGATTGCCGAAATAAAGGGTGCGTTTGATCATGACGCTGCTTTTTTAATACTCGCCAACTTTAACGATCTGCCCAATGTGATTGATACGGACTTTGACCGCTTTTTCAAAGTAAGGGAGACTCTTAATGTTCTTAAATGTTATTTCTTTCAGTTCCTTTTTATCATCGACAGACGTTTCAAGGTGATGCCGAAATACGTATTCGCGCACTGCTGAATTGCCATATGTCAATTTGGAAAATTTCTGCACCCTGAATAAATTAGGGCTGATTATTTTATTGTTTAGGGGATTCATGAGATCAACCTCCGATGGATCGAACTGGTCTGAAGGGAAAACAAAATACTCGTTTTGCTTCATGGTAAACAAGAATTGCCAGCCAAGATGCTGATTATATTCTTTGTCAACAGAAGACAGACCTTGATTGGCTCTTTCAACTGTTTCATAAAAAGAAGTTACTGTATCCTGCAAATTCCCCTCCTGGTCTCTATAAATAGCAACATGGTGATTGTTGCCGGTACTGACAAAGTCAGCAGGTATTTTATTATTATTTTCATCTAAGATAAGCTTGCCATGATGATCCTTTTTGTCATGCAATGCTTCCGCAGTTTTCACACCGCTAATGGTTACTCTTTTTATTGCAATGCCTTTGTCTTTATTGAGCCAGATTGGGTTCTTATCAAGATTGGAGAACGCTTCTTTCGAATTGCCATTATGATCCTCCAGCCTCCTTTTCAATATGCCTCTCACTCCTACATCAATTACTTTTTCCAAGCTTTTGACATCCTTGAAGTTGTCGGGTGTCACGTCTTTACGGATCGTGTAGTCATCTTCAAGCCATGACAGCTTTACTTTTTCCGGCACCGATTGGGTTTTCGCTTCATCTAGATATATAGGATTCTTGTCAAAGCTGTTTTTGCCTGTAAAGGCTTTCTTTGGATCATTGCCGTTCTCTCTAAGCCTTTGTAATAGGGCGATACGGTACTTTTCCGAAGCAATTTTCTGTATCATTGATTCGTCAAATCTTGCCCCGATTTTTTCTTCTTTGGTCGCATATTGCTTCAGTCGACCATACACAGTTTCCTTATGCAGTTGTCCGCGTGGCGTGAGCTCTATCTTCGTTTTTTCGCCTGCCTTTATTTTAAAAGTATTCTTGTTTTTGGTAACCACCTTATTTTTTGCTTTGCAGGAAACCAACACATTTTCCAGATGTTTCTTAGCTTCGATGCGGAAACTAGGCAACGGCAGCCTAAACTTTCTTTTCTTATTGCCGGTGTCGTCTGTTGCGATGTACGTTTCCTTCTGTTCAATGCCTTGAATTTCCCTTCCTTTTTTGTCTTCAAGCTTCCTAGCGTTCAGGTTATTCAGATATTGAATGTGGCTGTGTTTTGTAAAGGCGATCGTCAAAGCATCCATGGCATGGTGTCGGTGGTCGTTACGTTTGCTCCAGTCAACGATACGCTCTTTAGAACCGCCGTCCTTTTTCTCGATCATTTCAGTAAGTCCTAACGATCGGTATTTATCCATGTTAAGCTCCTGCATGATATTCACCAGGTCCCAATCTTCGCGCAAACGATTTGTAATACTGCCTGATGTGCTTACTACCGTCCTGCATGTTTCTAGTAGCATTTGCTTGGCTTTTTTGGCGATATACTGAGTATCCCGCAGATCCCGTTCGATAAACCCTTGACCTATCTCACTGGCTTTCATCAGCAGCTTTTTGTACTTGGCCTTGCTAATGCCATCATCGGGGCTTTTTAACTTAATTTCATACAGCATTTCAACTCTGTCCAAATATCCCTGTATCTTATCCTCCCCGAAATATGGTCCGATAAACTCACTTGCGCATTTGTCAGCTTTATCAAGATTCTCTTGTCGAACGCAGAGTGTTTTATTGCTAAAGCTGTCATCAAACAACAATGCCTTGGGTATAATATGCTCAATGTCGAATTCTTTGGAAAATAGCTTTTCGCGAGGAATATAGGTATTGGAATAAATCGTTTTATACCCAATGCTCTTCAACTCCTGGTAGAGCTTATAGCGGATGATGTCGTTGCGGGTTGGATTTTTAATGCCGTCTTCTCTGATCAGTATTTGTCTTATCTGCTCATGCTCCGCATTGGCTTTGTTTATCTGCGAAGTCATTTCTTCACGCTCTTTGGCGTTCTTCTTCAACTCTCGGGCCAGCTCAATTCTGATCTCATCCGGCTTCCCTAAGCTGGGATCGTCAATGATAGCATTAACCACATTCACCATTTGGTTCAATATCTTCTCGACTACTGGGTTACGAAGGCTATTTTTGGGCAACAGTTCCAGCCGTCCTTTCAAAATTCTTTTCTCGTTTTCCTCCTTCGTCAATGAAGATGAATGGTTGTAGCCAGCCAAACTGCACGCTTCGCTATACTTATTTTCTTTGATGAAAGGGAAGATCTTTCGCATTGCTTTGGCGCTCAAGCTGCCATAGTCATCTGACAGGCTGATGCCGGCCAGTATTTTCGCATGAGGAAGCGTGAAGCCGAATTTAGCTTGCAATAATTTGAATAGCTTGTCATTGCCGGAAGGTGAATTGTCTCCTTCGTAGGAATACAGTAAATGCCATAGTTGATACGAAGGCTGCTGCTCGAACGCTTTGCCATCAAGTTCGGCATTGAAGTCAAGTATGGCTTCATTAATGCCTAAAGAATCAAATATTGAACGCACCATATGCTTGATGTCAGAAGCAGGTACCTCCAGCTCTTGCAACTTTGCTTCGTCTTTATTAGCTTTAACGTGCAACAGTTCTTTCACGTCATACCCTTCGATCTCTAATATCTTCAGATAGGCCTCATATAGTGCTTGATTTGTCCGGTTGCCCTCAATGATCGAAAAATTAAGGTCCCAGTCTTTAGACTTGTAGCCCAGCAGTGTCAGTACGTCATTTTTCGAGAGATTGCCTTTGAGGTTTAGCTCGTTAAAAAGAGACTGCTTGGCCTCCATGTCAAAAGCTGCAGTTTCCTTGGTTGATTTATTTTGCGCTAGCAAGCTGTTCAGGTTTTGCCATATTTTAAACTCCTGGAACAGGGGCGATGGCTTGGGAGCCACTTTATACCCGATGGTTTTAGTTGTCGCCTTTCCGCCAGATGTGGTCTCAGTCTTTTTGTTTTCAAATTCGCAAAAGCTCACCAAATCTTTCTGAGATTTCAGCTTGCGCTGATAAAAAATGACAATGTCTCTTATTTCTTCTTTTAACGCGAGCGTGAGTTCCTTGTGAAATATAGCCTGTGTTTCCCAGATCGTTTCAAACTCGTCCATGTAATCCTGCCGGTAAAAAACCTGGTTTTTCATCCGGGTATGCGGATTAGCACAAAGCTGCTTATGCAGGTATTGACCGATGGTTTCCTTATTGAAGTACAGTTCTTTGCTTCTGTCGCTTATAGCTCCTAAATAGCCGCTTGAGTTGTTTATGTTACTGTTTATCTCTGTGATTACGTACGCTGCTTCTTCCTTGCTAAGCTGAGTACTCAAGGATTTACTACGCCACTCATAGGCTTTGAGCTTTTTCTCATCCCTCGTTCCCTTCATTTCGGCAGTATTAAAGCCGTATTTGCTCCAAAAGGCTGCGGAGGTGGCTCTTTGTCCTTTTCCTTCTATTAACTTTCTGAATTCATCGGTTAATATCTCGGGATAGAACTGCTTTTGAAATTGCCAAACCGTATTTAATTCATTGTTGAGATCTGAACGATAGAAATCGGGTAATGACTTTTTCCCGTCTTTCAAAAGCTGATAACACAATTGCCCTGGAGTAAGGTTCTCCTCGTATAATCTTTTAGCCACGGCCATGCCGTCAATGGCTTGACCATCTTCTTCGTTCTTCGCCTTACGACTACTTTTATAGCCGCGTTTCTTATTTATCATCAGCAATACGCGCACAAAGGCTTCCTTGGTGACTTCATCAGTGGCTGCCTTTGCTCTTAAGGCATAGGTGCTATGAGTAGTGTCTTTATCATTTTCAGCTAAAATGGTTTCTGCGCTGATGATGTTATTTTTTATCAAGATATTGATAAGGTTTACCCGTCTTTGCTTGTAGCGTTGCAGAGTACGCCGCGCACCACGTTTTAAAGTCCGGTCGGCATTGACTGAAACGGGCTTGCCTTTTTCAAAATTGGTCTGCTCGTCGGTTGTAAGAGGGTTAACCCGCACACCTGTTTTTTCAATAGTAGACTGCTCTGTGTCGTTTTCAGCTTCAGTTACAAATGCCCATCCGATAGAGGTTGTGCCGAGATCCAGTCCAAGAATTTTTTTGCTCATAAATATTAAAAATAAAGAATGTTTTTGCTGCTCTTTTTATATTTTATTCGCTAACTTCGCACTGAAGCAAATCGCAATAAGGGTCTATCCCGTTGTGTAAACATTAAGTTGCCCTCGACTTTGACGGGGGCATTTTTATTTGGGTAATGCGTATTTGTTAGATGAGCAAGGTAATTGATTGGCGTGATATATATTACCGTTAAAAAACGGTATTTTTCTAAATAGAATGTTATCGTTGACTTATGCTATAAAGCAATGAATTTCATTTTATGACTATGCTTCTAAAGTAGATGTTGTAGTTAGTTTCATTCATTTTCTTCCAGATGCCCTTACGGTAGATACTTTCAAGACGATTCTATGCAAAAAATATGGTCAAAAGGCTTGTGGCTTTTCTGGTGGAGTGGGAGAGCATACCCGACACAATAGTTTTCAGTCTTAATGATTGATCTCTTATTGTTGATGTAAATGTTTTATCTATGTTTTACCCAATGAAAAAGCCGTTTCCTAAGAAACGGCTGTAACCTGTGCCCCAGACGGGAATTGAACCCGTACTCGCATTACTGCAAACAGGATTTTAAGTCCTGCGCGTCTACCGATTCCGCCACCAGGGCTCCTTGTTTTCCGGTGGTAGTACCGGAAAGGTGTAAAAAAAAATTCCATCCCAACGAAGTCGGGATGGAACCTTAAGAGCGGAAGACGAGACTCGAACCCGCGACCCCGACCTTGGCAAGGTCGTGCTCTACCAACTGAGCTACTTCCGCATTTTTTAAAGAACTGTTATTCCGTTTCGAGAGTGCAAATATAGAACTCGATATTGGAAAAACAAACTCTGGGACGAAAAAAAATAATCGCCATGTTTTAAGCCTTTTACATGATGAAAATAATAGGTAAACCACAACGGTCTAAATGGTTACTTTTGCCCCTGTACAATGGCTGCAACAGCTTTTATATCGCTTGTTAAGAAAGATCTGCTCATGGAGTGGCGGCAAAAGCATACGCTCTTTGGGGTGCTGCTTTATGTAGGCGCTACGGTGTTCGTAGTGTACATGATGAGCGGCCAGCCTGAAGCCGGCATATGGAACGCGTTGTTCTGGCTCACACAATTGTTCGTAGCGGTAAATTCTGTTGCCAAAAGCTTTCTGCAGGAGCATCCTAACCGTTTCCGTTATTACTTCACGCTGGTAAAGCCTACTACCTTCCTGCTTGCCAAGATGCTGTATAGCATAGTGCTGATGATGCTGATGAGCCTTGTAAGCCTTGCTCTATATGCAGTTATGCTGGGCTGGCCATTGCAGCAGACAGGTCTGTTCGTGTTGATCTCTATGGTGGGCAGTATCAGCCTTTCTGCGGTGTTTACTTTTCTTTCTGCTATTGCTGCCCGTGCGCAGCAGAATTCTGCGCTTATGGCCATACTCGGCTTTCCTTTGGTTACACCCGTGCTTATGATACTCAGCAAACTCGCGCTTACGGCCATATCGCCTGTCTATATGCCTTACTGGTGGGGACTGGCGCTCGTGTTATTGGGGCTGGATATATTGGTGATCATCCTG
This sequence comes from Flavipsychrobacter sp., assembly GCA_025963465.1. Lineage (GTDB taxonomy): Bacteria > Bacteroidota > Bacteroidia > Chitinophagales > Chitinophagaceae > Nemorincola. Next base: position 22,914 of record JAOQAP010000019.1, on the reverse strand, counting down.
GGAATAATATTGTTCCCATTCCTCTGGCAGGAGTAGTGGTCTTAGTTACAATGCCCTTTCTTACTTACAATTTACTACACTCATATGGAATGTTAAATAACCTCTGTGGGCATCATATACTACTGCCCGGAGGTTATATTTGTAATACACTGGAAACAAACAAACACACACACATTATGGCAAAGACAAAAATAGTTATTGCAGGTATAGGTGGGGTAGGCGGCTACTTTGGCGGGCTACTTGCACAGCATTATCATTATAGCAAAGACGTAGACGTATACTTTCTTGCCCGTGGCGAACATTTAAAAGAGATACAGGCCAACGGATTAACGGTTGTTAAAGGGGATACCAGGTTCTCCGCTATACCCAAACTGGCAACAGACAATCCTGCAGATATCGGGGTAGCAGATTTTATCATTGTATGCACCAAAAGCTATGACCTTGAAAAAACGGTGGAACAATTAGGCCCATGTATCAATAATGAAACAATTATTCTGCCTTTACTGAATGGTGTAGATAGCAGGGAACGGATAAAAAATATTTTGCCACACAATCTCGTGCTTGATGGCTGTGTATACATAGTTGCCCGTATAGTGCAGGCTGGGGTTGTGGAGAACGCAGGTAATATCCAGGCACTCTATTTTGGATCTGACAACTTTGAAGACAAACGGCTGCAATTGCTGGAAAGTATTTTCAGGGATGCAGGCATTGAGGCCACCCGGTCCCAAAACATCTTACAGGTCCTTTGGGAGAAGTACATTTTTATTTCACCTACTGCAACAGCAACATCGTTTTTTAATAATAGCATCGGAGCGTTGGTTACTGACGATGAAAAGCTTAAAACAGTTACTGCACTTGTTGAAGAAGTAAAGCAGCTCGCAAATGCAAAGCAGGTCAGGGTTTCAGAAGACATAACCGAAAAGTCAATAAACAAATTGAAAGCAATGCCTTTTGAAGCAACATCTTCATTGCACAGGGATTTTAAAGATGGCAAGGCTAACACAGAGCTGGACTCCTTAACAGGCTTTGTTGTGCAGATGAGCAAGATGTATAATCTCAACACCCCGGTTTACGACCAGGTATACGAGCAACTAAAAAACAGGTAGATCAATAACACAGCGCAACGATTCTATAAAACATAAAAATGAGGCTGCCGTTTATCGGCAGCCTCATTTATTATATTGTTAGTGTTATTATTTGCTGATCAGCAATCTGCCATTGTAAGATATGTTAGCAGACTTTACTGAGATCAGATATAAGCCACTCCTCAGGTTATTGAGGTCTAGTGCTGCCTGGCCTGCCTGAGTAATCGCTATAGTAGACGTGTATACTGTCTGGCCTGTAACATCAGTTACTACTATAGCTGCATTATCATTGCTTTGGTTTTCCCATTTGATGTTTACATTACCGCTTGTTGGGTTAGGGAAGACAGTGATGCCTTGCGTAGAAGCTACAGAGTGAACACCTGCAACAGATGTTGGCGATATTCTGCCTGAGTTGGTGTTCTTAAGGAAGTTCACTATAGCTGTCAGGTTTGTAGCGCTGATGTTAACTTCAGAAGTAGTTGTAGAATAACCATCTTGTGCAGGAGATACAGTATAGGTGCCATCAGGAATATCAGTCAGTGAGTAGTTGCCGCTTGCATCTGTAATAGTGCTCATAACTATATTTCCGCCTGCGTCAATGAAGTTAACCTCCATATCTGATTCCGGGCTTACTGAGCCATGACTGTTGTTGCAAAGGTTACCGCTGATGCATGAACCATGATGATGATCATGAGTAGTTACCATTATTTTTTTCTTTGCAGGGCATCCGCCTAAAGTATAAATAATGTCTACGCAGCCTTCTTTATGGCAGCTTACTACTCCACTTGATGAGATGTCAGCTATTGATGGATCGCTGCTGCTCCATACGCCGCCCGGAGATGTGCAGGTATATGTTTCAGGGCAGCTACAGCCACACTTTACTGTAGATGGACCATAAATGCACATTGGGCTTGGGTTAGAAGTTACAGCCTTTACTGCATAACATCCGCCTATTGTATAGCGGATATCTACAGCGCCGGTAGATATAAACTTGATGTAAGCGTTAGTAGTGAATTTGAAGACAGGATCAACGTCCTGTGCAATTGTCGTAGGAGATACGGTCCACTGGCCATCGTTAGGATAACCTTTATAGTGATATACACCGCCATCGCACACTGTGCCAGGTCCCGTAATAGTAGGCTCATCATTAACGATAAAGGTCATGGTCGCAGTTTCAACACTTGGGCCACCACATGCGCACGAATACGTGATGGTACAGTATCCGGGAGCTACACCTGTAATAACACCTGTGCCCGGAACGACTCCGTCAGTTACTGTTGCTACCAGCGGATTGCTCGATTTATAAGTTCCGCCTGTTGATACATCAGACACGGTAACTTTCCATCCACCGCCTACGCAAGTGCTTGTTGGCCCCGTAATAGGACCGATGGCATAAGAAGCCAATGTCATTGAGGCTCCAAATAAAGCAAGTAATATTTTTTTCATGACCTTTAGTTTAATGTAAGAGTGAGTTGTTGTTTGTTTGTATTTTCACAATACTATATTATAATTTCAGATAATTATAATTATTTTAGTTATTGATTTGTTATTGCATGTTTTTCTGATGTATTGGTTGCCAGGACAGAAAAAAATATCCCACAATCCTTATTTGTGGCTTAATATTTGCGGGTATCATGGGATAAGGTTTATCACTGCCCTACAATAACATAAATCTCAACAAAAGCAGATTAATCCAGCAGTTTTACCCCTGCCCTAAATCAAACCAGTAACAATAAAAGCAGAAGCAATCCCGCAGTTTCCGGAAAAATGACCGTAAAAAAGTGAGCAATAATTCTTTGAATTTTGAAGTTAAGTTGTTGATTATCAATTTCAATGTGAGCAATAAATATTGCAGGAATAATACGGAATATTGAATAGCACTACGGCGCAGGGTTAACGAAACTTCTTTGTATACAACCATGCCCACCATATCAAAATGAACTGGAGCGGTAAGCGTACAACAGCTATCCAGAGTTTAGGATCGTGTTGTTCGTAGTAGCTTTTTATCATGAATGTGTGTATAGGAAAGAACACTATGAGCATATGTATGATTAGCCATGCTGCAAACACTCTTGTAGCCGCAGGAAATAATAAAACGCCCAACAACAATTCACAAATGCCACTAATGCATACTAATACTGCCGGTGATGGCATGTATGGCGGTATCATTTGCTCATAAAATGCCGGATGAAGAAAATGATTGATGCCTGCACCTATATAGAAGGCAGCCATTATATACATCATTATCTTTCTCATGGCTGTGCTTATCTGCGTACATAATTTCCGCCATGCCCGGTATGCCTGAAGCAGCGTTTGCAACCATCATATGTTTTGCAATAATTTTTGCAACCATCAGCATAACGTATGATGTTCAATGAATGATATCGTGTTCTTTTCCATGGTGCTGCACTTGCGGGTGTAACAGAAAAGGTAGAGAGCAGCATCATTAGCAATAGCAAAATACGAAACAGTTTCATAGCTATAAAAATACTCTTTTATTGCAAATAAAAATGCCTGCTCGTTTAAGAGCAGGCATTTGGGACCTGTAATATTTAACAATTATCTCCAGCCACCGTGACCATGATGGCCATTGCCATGGTTGTTGTGTGCATAGTTGCCCTGACCGTATCCGCCGCCGTGATGATAGCCACCACCGCCATGCCCATAGTAGCTACGATGATGACCATATCCGCCACCGTGATGGTAACCACCACTACCTCTTACTACTACTGCTCCACCATGATGGTGTCTGTGATGCCTCCAGGGAGCAGCGTTTGCGGTGGTGCTGCTAACTGCTAATAAGAGAACTAATATGATACTTACAATGATGCTCTTTTTCATAACGTTTGTTTTAATTAAAGTAATAGATGCAAATAACCTGCCACAATTTTTATTCTTATTCAAAAGCTTTGTTAATGGTTATCTTTCATTTCCTGTTATAAATAACAGTCCTGCAGGTGTTCGGCAAGGCTATTTGTAATTGATGATATTTTTGAATTATCTGCAGTGTCTGTAGCCACCACCGTAGTAATGAGGACGGCCATAATAACGCGGAGCGCAGGAAGGGCGTGCATAGTAACGTGTTTGGCCATAATGACCACCATAGCATCCACCACCGCCAATAACTATTTGTGGCCCATATACACGTACTGCAGGACGGGGAGCGTAGTAACCGCGGCCATGGCCATAACCACCTCTCCACGGAGCAGCGCTTGCTTTTGTAGCTCCCAATGACAATAACACTACTAATAAAATGCTTGCAATGATGCTGAATTTCATAAGGTTTCAATTTTAGTTACATAATATAGATTGCTGCTGAGCGCAAAGGTTTAATGCCGACTAAATATTTTTTGTTTACACGTAGCAATCAGGACTTTAAGACAATAAAAAGCCCCTGCATGGTTAGTGCAAGGGCTAAATAGCGTAGGGTTCCGGTATGCTATTTTTGTATAAATAGTTTTGCGCTATAATTGATAGTTCCTGATGTAATAGAGATCAGGTAGATGCCATCATTCAGTCCTTTCAGGTCTATTGCTGAGCTACCTGATGTTTCATATACATTTAGTGCTGAGTGATAAACCTCACGACCTACCATGTCTGTGATTACCACAGTGGCGATACCTGTTTGTTGGTTTTGCCATTGTATATTCAATACACCATTAGAAGGGTTAGGGAATACATTGATACCATTTGTAGCGTTCACTGACTTAACACCTGCGATCTGTGGTATAATAAAAGGTTTAATGATCCTTGATAATGTGAACCTTCTGAAGCTTATATTATCGATCGTCAGCGAAGATGGGCTCAGCGTAATGAAATCTGAGCTAATAGTATTATAGTCATATTGTTCAGGGTACACCACATAATTGCCATAAGCGAGGTTATTGAATGCATATCTTCCTGTGGCATCTGTATAGACGTGGGTAAGCACATTGCTTGCAAGGTCTCTGAGGTATATTAGCATGCCTGTTGCCGGTGCGTCTCCGGTGCCTTTACCGGCACCTGAATATACGTAACCGCCTATAAAGCCCGGACCTGTGGGCACAGTGCCGTATATCATATTAATGTCCAGAACATCAGATGAACTTACGTGAGCAGCAGTAGCTGCCAGGTACCAGTTTGCAGTAGATGAACTGTAGGTAGGCAGATAACCGCTCATACCGGCAGCGTTGCCATGAAGTAAGTTTGCTTTTACCATATAATTGCCGGCCGGTTTGCTATTAAATTCAAAATATCCGGTGCTGTCTACAGTACAGGTTAGCGTTGAATCAAGCGCGGCTATAGAACTATCTGTTGAATTGAACTGTATCAGCCATACTTTCATGTCGAGTGTATCGGGTGCCAGGCTACTAAAGGTAATATGGCCATATATGCGATTGCCATTCAGACCAACAGTAGCCGTATTAGCACAGCCATCTGCATCGGTCCCTGTTACGGTATATACAGTTGTTGTCGTTGGGCTTACATCAGTTGTAGCACAAGTAGGACATGAGAGGCCCGTGGTAGGATCCCATGAATAACTAACTCCACCGGTACCATTTAAAGTGTACACATCTCCGCAGGCAGATGAATAGTTGGCAAATACAGACGGAGCAGGTAAAACAGTAATTGTGGTAACTGCATAACAGCCCGAAGTAAGCATATAAGTGACAGTGCTCGTGCCTGCACTAATGCCGCTGGATACACCTATTGATCCACCGATAGTAGCAATGGTAACTACGGACATATCCATGCTGCTCCATGTGCCACCGGATGCAGTATCGGTTAATGCGGCAGTAGCTCCTACGCACACAGACATACTTCCTGAAATAGCCGGCACGTAATTATATACAAGAGGACGTGTAGATGATACACCGGATGGTACTGCACAGGAAGCAGAGCTTGTCATAGTAATAGTTATTACATCGCTGCCTGCGGGAGTGTAACTATATGTTGCATTTGTAGCGCCTGGCACAACTGTCCCATTAATTTTCCACTGATAGGCAGGGGTGGTGCCGCCACTCACCGGCGAAGCAGAAAATGATACTGATGATCCGGGGCAAACAGTATCGCCAGGGATGGATGTAAAACTTACAGACGGAGTAACCGAAGGTAGTATAGACACAACACCACTATCATACATATTGCTGGTACATCCGGTAGTAGCATTAACAGCAACCACATTATATTTACCCGCCGTAGTTTGCAATCCAAAATTTATTGTAGTACCTGTACCTGCAGCTGTAGTTACCGGAGAACCGGACAACATCAACGTATAGTTGACTCCTGTAGTTGATGCATCAAGACCAATTGCAATACCGGGTCCACCTGAGCAATAAGCACCACCGCCAATTACTGTATCTATCGGAGGTAAAGGGTTTGTGAATATTATCGGGAAACCTGTCATGGTGTCTGTACAGCCTGTTGCTGCATCTGTAGCGATGATCATATAAGTACCCGCCGTAGTATAAGGGCCAAAAGTAAGAGGCAGTCCGGTACCTGCATAAGAGATAACAGGAGCGGCCCCACGATAAAGCTGGTAATTGATGCCCGGATCTGAATGAGCAAGCGACAGGCTTGCACCTGAACCTCCGGAACAGTAGCCACCACCGCCTGACAACACATATCTTACAGGCAAAGGGTTTACAGTTATTACAGCACTTCCTGTCATGTTTGCAGCACACCCTGTAATATTTGTTGCCGTGACTGTATATGTACCACCAGGAGTTATTAACCCAAAATCAAGTGGTCCATTAATGCCGGGTAATGCAGATACCGGCAAACCGCTATTGAATAGCGTATATGTTACACCGACATCAGAATAAGATAAGATAATGTGAATACCCGTGCCAGACGCACAATAACTACCGCCACTGCTTAAAGAATAAACATTTAGCGGGGCAGCTGATATAATGGTAGCACTACCGGACATAGTGTTTACACAACCGGTAGCAATATTTGTAATTGTCCCGGTATAAGTTCCGGCTGTTGTAAACGTGCCAAAGTCAACTGAACTGCCTGTGCCGGCATTTGTTGCAACAAGGGAACCGCCTAAATACAAACGATAAGAATAACCAGAAAGTGAATGTTTGGTACGGATATGCACTCCGGGGCCTGCAGAACAATATACGCCGCCGCCTGTTATAGTGTCGGGAGAGGGCAATGGAAGCGATGTAACTGTTTGTGTCGTGAAACACCCTGTAGGTATAGTGTAAGTAATTGTTGTAGTACCTGCGTTAATAAATGTATCAAATCCGGTAGTTGGGTTTATAGAGCACACGGCAGTGTTGCTACTTGTCCATGAACCGCCTGATGTGGCATCTGAAAATGTTGCAGTTGAATTCAGACAGATAGATGAAATTCCAATAATCGCCGTTGGCGCTGCCTTAATTGTTACAGTTGCAGTTGCTATTGCACCCAGGGATTTATAAGTGATCGTTGTTGTACCAACAGAAACAGGTGAAACAACACCATTTGAACTTCCTATTACGGCTATAGAAGTATTGCTGCTGGTCCATGTTCCTCCTCCTGTTGCATTGGTTAAAGTGCTGACAGAACCAAGACAAATAGAAGTTGTTCCTGTAATGGGTGTGGCGAGATATGAAGTTATTGTAAGGCTGCCATTACTCCCGCTATTGTAACAGGATGTAAGTACTACCGACGTTACACGGGTTGGATCTGCATAGGAAGAACCGCCACCGCCGACTCCAAACCAACCTTCACCGCCACCATAATATCCGCCGCCGCCGCCGCCATTATAACCGGAAGAATTGCTGGAACCACCAAGGCCAAGGGAACCTGTTGTTGCGCCAAAGCCACCCGAAGCCGTATGCCCGCCTGTAATTTGTGTTCCACCTGCTCCACATTGAGCTGTATCGTATACTGCGCAACTAAGGCCGTTAGATCCTGAAAGCCCACCGGCACAGCCGCCTTGATGACCAGTGCTGCAATTATAACCGCCACCACCACCGGCGCCTGCTATTACAATACGGTTGGCTAATGCTGTTCCTCCCATACGAATGTCTGTTGCACCGCCACCGCCACCGCCAAAACCTGAACCGTTGCCACCTCCATTGTAGCCACCAGATGTTGGAGTTCCTGACAGAATATAATTTTGGCCAGCTCCTCCAATATTAGCATAAAGAACAGTACCTGCGGTTACCGCCATATAGCATTGTACACGTCCGCCATTACCACCATTACCTCCTTGTCCATTACCACCATTACCACCTACAGCATCAATCTGAATCATATTAACGCCAAATGGAATCGTAAAAAGAACGGTAGAACCGGTATACGAAAATGTTTGGGCAGATGCACCGATAGCACCCCATGAAAGTATAACAGCTATCACCAGTAGCTTTGATAAGAGAGAGAGATTCATAACATTTGGTTTAAAGGATATCATAAGGCAGTTTATCTTTCAGTTAATAATGCCTAATATATTAGGCGTAATAAATAGTAGTTTTGTTAGTAATCTATCAATATTTTTTATCGTTCATATGGTGATAGCTTCGTTATTCGCTTGGTCATTACCTTATCTCCGTATGTATTGTATACATTAAGCAGGTAAATACCGTTAGGCAGATCCTCTATTTCCATCATGTTCGTATTCTCTGCTACTTTTACTTCTTTGCCGTCCATGCATGCCAGCTTCAGTGTCGTTTTTTCGCACCAGCTTACATGTATCTCTGAAGTAGCAGGATTTGGGAAAATAGTCAGATCAGCAACACTACAACCCGGGAAATATAATGACGGCGATGCAATTGCACAGCCTTCTTCATTAGTTACAATAACTACATAATTACCCGGTGCTGTTACGTTGTATATCCTCGAGGTAGTACCTGGTATTTCCTTCTGGTTTAATAGCCACTGATAGCTATAATAGCCTTGCGGCACAGAACAAGTGTCTCCTTTTCGCTCAATTACCGGTATCCCCGGTAATGAGGCGACAGCTATTGGATGAATGGCTGTCGCAGTTCCACACGAGTTGGTGATGATGTAACTTATAGTATCTATTCCTACTAATTTTCCGGTTGTACTACCATCGGCACTGACAGATGCGTACCCTACCAATGTTTTCCATGTGCCGGCTGTTGATGTTTCAGCAAGAATGACAGTGGCCCCAATGCATATACCCGGCGGACCAATGATCTTTCCTGCATCAGGGTATGCATCAATAGTAATAATAAAGCCGGTAGTTCCTGTACAGAAGCTATCAGCTACACTATACCTGATAACGGCGGTACCAGGAAGCAGCCCACTAACCAACCCGGAATCTACTACCGCCACTGTTGTATTTGTACTGCTCCATGTACCTCCGGCTACCTCATCATGCAATTGTGTAGAGGAGAGATTGCAAAAAGCAGCAGCTCCTGTAATAATACCGGCATCAGGTAATGCACGAACGATCAGTGCTTTTGATGCAACATCGGATCCACATGCATTTGTTACAGTATAGATGACGGTATCCGGCCCTGACGTTGCTCCTATTACTTTTCCGTTTGTAACTACGGCATGCATATTCACAGTGCTCCATGTGCCTCCACTAACAGATTCGCTAAGCTGTATTGTAGACCGCACACATACATAATCATCACCGGATATTATACCTGCTGATGGCGCTGTAGTGATCGTCAGATAGATGGTGGTGGTATCAGATAAGGCCCCATCTGTGATAGCAACTTTAAATGAGTCGATGCCAATATAGCCGGGATCCGGTGTATAATCAAAGCCAGACGGCATGTCTTTTCCACCTGTTGCTACCGAACTATACACACTTCCAATAATACCATGTAACGGGTGCTGTGTTACATTCCATGTATCTATTTGTCCCGCATTATGATCTACAATGGTCAATAATGTATCGGTAACAAAAGTGGTCGTATTCTGACAGATGTCCAGGTTTTGAATCCTACCGCCGGTGAATGAAAGCGTTTTTACCGTTTTTATTTTCCTGATACGCACGTTGTCCAGATCTGTTATGTAGATATCTCCGATATGGTCTAACAATACACTAACCGGATGAAATAACTGCGCATCAGTAGCAGGTATGTTATCACCGTTATATCCTTTTACACCGGTGCCTGCTACCGTAGTTATGATGCCTGATGGGTCTATTTTACGGATACGATTATTATGATAGTCTGCAATATAAATCGTACCCGAGCCATGAACATACACACCCAATGGCTGATCGAGCATAGCAGATGTGGCAGGGCCGCCGTCGCCGGAATAACCTGCAGTACCTGTACCGGCAATTGTTGTCATTATACCTGCGGTATTTACTTTATGCACACAGCTATTTGTACCGTCGCAAATAAATAAATTACCACCGGCATCTATTGCCAGTCCCCATATATAACCAAGAGGAGTTGCTGTAGCTGGTACATTGTCGCCGGAAATTCCGTAGTTGCCATTACCGGCAATTGTAGTTACTATACCGGAAGTACTTATTTTGCGTACACGAAAATTATTGGGATCACCTACATAAACATTGCCGGCAATATCTACGGCGATGCCTAATGGTGACTGGAATTTTGCAGCAGTAGCAGGTCCGGCATCACCATAAAATCCGGCTGTACCAGTACCGGCAAATGTAGATATGACACCTGAAGGATTCACTTTACGCACTCTGAAATTGACCTGGTCTGTTATGTACATGTTCCCGCTCACATCTCTTGCAACACCCCAGTTAAGGCTCATTTTTGCAGTAGTTGCCGCTTTGCCGTCGCCGCTGTACCCTGCAGTACCTGTCCCGGCAACGGTGCTGATATTGCCAGATCCATCAATTTTGCGCACACAGCTATTTCTCTGGTCGCTTATATACAGATTGTCTGAAAGATCCATTACAATGCAAGCAGGGGAGTCGAGCCGGGCAGCGGTAGCAGGACTGCCGTCTCCGCTATATCCCGTAGTGCCTGTACCAACCACAGTAGTAATAATACGGGTTGTGGGGCTCTGTGCTACGGAATTAATACTGCAAACCAGTACCGCTATAAAGAACAAAAGGCCTGCACACGGGCAGGCATTAAGTTCTTTTCTTTTTCTGGTATAATGGTTATACAACGCTCATCTGTTTTGTCTTTCACAAATACTTTCCGTAACACACTTCAAATGATATTACTTTGTAAGCTTGTACCCTACAGACAGCCTGAAGTAAGGAGCAGATAACGAGGTATTCATATTGTATCCTCCCTGCAGGTATGGCTTAACCGGCGTCTGCTGCATAAGCGCATCGATCAACCAACGGTTGCTGTATTCATAACTGAAGCCCACCATATACCCAAACCTTAATGAGCTGTTTTGTGTATTCGCATATACAGGTGCTTTATAGTCCGTATACGAAGTTCCATTATTTACGATAACATCGCTCACTGCAAGATGCCCCGGAGCTCCGAATGTAGTGGTTGTACTATCTACATATCTAACGATGCCTTGTTTGGTGTATGTATGTTCTGTAATCGCTGTTTGTTTGCTGTAATTAATATTTACGCCACCATATACCGACAGTTTCGGAACGATCGTATATTTCAATAATATCGGTAATTCAAATTCCATATAAGTACCACCATGAGTATAGGATTTTACAATAGAGTCATGCGATTGTTTATACCTGTAATTGGTAGTGAAAGAAGAATCTGAAATTGAACCGCCTTCTACTATATATCCCTTTTGGGTTGTGCCATTAGGAGTAACAGTACCGTCATCATTTGTTTTGTAATAAGACCTTGGAGCGCCTATAGTATGCGTATTTACTGATGCATACTTTATACCCGGTTGCGCCATCAGTGAAAATTTGTCCGACAGGTTGTACTGCAGATAAGGGGATATAACATACTTGGTAGCAACCAGGTCATTAAAGCCTCTTTCATAACCAACCTTTACTCCAATTTCAAATTTACTTAGCTGATGCGCTTTATCTTCCTTATTTGTAGTGGCTGTTTTCTTTTTGTCTGAAGGTATTTCTATCTTTTTAGCAGCTAATGGTGCAGGCTTTTGTTCATTGTCTGACGTGCCAAAAGGTTTGGCAGGGTGCCAACCAGTCGTCTGTGTAAGCTCGGTCACCGGCTCATTTTCTTCTGATTCAAGTCCTGGTTTAGACAGGTCACTGTGGTGTCCCGTGACGTTACGGGTCACTGGTTGGCTGTACAGTGCAGTCCTTGCTTCAGGTTTATGTGATGTTGTCTGGTGACTTTTAGCTGTTACAGTACCGCTCTTATGTTTTGCAGCTGCAACAACTGGCTTGTGACCTTGAGGCACCGTAGTAGCTGTGCTTTCATTGCCAGATACAACTACATCTCCGCCATTATTTTCTGTACCCGCGATGGTATTTTTAGTCCCATTATGTTCAGTTACAGCAGCATTAGCAGCCGGTGTTTCACCAATATTGCTTCCTTCAGTAGCTGACGGCGCAATATCTGCTTTTGCTATTACCTGTTCACTTGGCATAGTGCTGGCCATTGCTTCTTTATTGCTGATCTTTTTCAGCAATGGCACAATAAGTACCGCAATGACGGATACCATACCAAAATGTTTGAGCCAGCGGTATGCGCCGCCGGTTTGCGGGGCCGAAGGTGCTGCAAGTCCATCAAGTCTTGCATCCAGGGCATCCCATACATCAGAGGGGGGCGTTTCGGTATATCTACCTAACTTTTCTCTGAAAAAGTCGTCAATATGCTTCAAATAGTTTTTCACAATTCTTTCATTTATTGATTAAAGAATTTATTTTTTCTTTCAATCGTCTTCTGGCGTCATTCAGGTGCCATCTACAGTTATTCTGATTTATGTTTAACAGTTGCGATATTTCTTTGTGCGAGTAATTTTCAAAAACAAATAAGCTGAACACTTCACGTTGGGCATCGGGCAAGGTGTTTACTATTGTCAGTAATTCCTTGTGCGATAAATTTTCCACGGGACCGCTATCAATATATGCATCCTCGGGCTGTAGCTCTTTATGAGGTAGGTCATGCTTTACAGGTTTTCTCAGGTGGTCGGCAATGGTATTTACCACTATCCTCCTGACCCAGCCTTCAAATGCCCCCTGGAAAGAATACTGGTTTATGTCTTTGAAGATCTTAAAGAAGGCATCGTTGAGGATCTCTTTTGCTACCGGCTCGTTATTGTACATGACTCGTTTAATAACACCATATGCTTCCGGGGAATATTTATCGTATAGCTTTTTCTGAGCACTTCTGGAATGGGCAATACAACCCTGTATCAGCGTACTGAGGTCATCCTGAACTGAAATATTCTTTTCAGATACAGGAAAAGGGCTGCTCACATTCATCGTCTTCGACACAGGACCTGAAGTTTGTGCTTTGCTGTTACTTCTAACTATTTATGCTAACTACTGCAAACTATATATATAGGCGCGTTTTCAGCACAGAATGTTAGGATGCAATATAAATATTTTTTATTATGTTGCATTAATTATTAGTTACATTAAAGAGAAAAAGCCCAGATTAAGGGCTTTTTCTTAATACATGACAAATAATTTTACTTTACTATCAGCAATTTGCTGGTATAATTGATATTGTCGCCTTTCACTGTAATGAAATGGATACCATCAATCAATCCTTTTATATTAATCTGCTGCTCACCAGATGTCTTATTAATGTTCAGTACGGACCAGTATACTTCACGACCCACAACATCTGTAATGATCACACTGGCTGTTCCTTTTACCTGGTTACTCCATAGTATATTCAGTTGTTCACTTGCTGGGTTAGGGTAGATATGAACCGCAGGTGATATTGCAACAGGTTTTATTCCTGTTGTTGTAATAGGAGTTATCTGTAATGAAGGACTTGTGTGTCGTTTGAAGTTGACGTTGTTTATGGTTTCGTTATCGTTGTTCAGTGATATAACAGAAGATGGTGTTGTCTTGTACTGGTATTCTTCAGGATAGATAATATAGTCACCATTAGCAATACCGCCGAATGAGTATGCGCCTGTGGCATCGGTATATACATGTGTTAGTACCTGGTTGGTACTTGCATTTTTAAGGTAGATCATCATACCTTCAAATGCCGCATCTCCATCTGTTCCTTTGCCTGCTCCTGAATATACATAGCCACCTATAAAGCCGGGACCCGGAGGTACTAAGCCATATATCATGGTAATGTGCTGTGAATCGGATGCTCCGGTATGGTTTATAGTGGTTGCTGTATCCCAGTAAGCAGTAGATAGGCCATAAGTAGGTATGTAGCCACTACCACCTACAGGATTACCATAAAGCATTACTGCTTTCACCAGGTAATTACCCGTAGCCTTACCATCAAACTCGTAATAGCCAACGCTATCTATTGCACAGGTAAGTGTTGAGTCCAGAGCTGAAATAGAGCTATCTACAGGGTTATACTGTATGAGCCATACCTTCATATCCAGTGTGTCAGGCGTAGCCGCACCAAAGGTGATATGTCCGTAAATACGGTCTCCGTTTACTGTAATAGTTGCAGTGCTGCTACATCCCATATCTGTACCTGTTACGGTGTACGTAGTAGTTATTGAAGGAGAAAGGGTAGTGACTGCACAAGTAGGGCACGACAGATCTGTGGTTGGTGACCATGAATAGGTTGTTGCCCCCGCAGCCGTAAGTGTTACTGTGCTTCCGCATGGCAATGACAGCGATGCAGATACAGACGGAGAAGGATCAACTGTTACTACAACAGATACAAGACAGCCGGTGCCAAGAGTATATGATATTTCTGATGTGCCCGTGGTAACTCCATACACGTCACCGGTAATAGTAACAGTTGCTACTGTAGTATTACTGCTGGTCCATGTTCCTCCGCTTGTTGCATCAGATAATGTTATAGAATTGCTGGCACATACATTGCTGCTGCCGGATATGCCAGCCGGTAACGGGGAAACCGTTACAGTTGTATACACCTCAGAACATGCCGGTCCAAAGCTATAAGTGATATCAGCAGTACCTGCAGAAAGGCCGACTAGAATGCCTGAAGACAACCCTATAGTGGCAACAGTAGTGTTATTACTGCTCCAGTTTCCACCCGTAACTGCATCGCTAAGTGTAACTGAACTGCCGACACATACTCCTGTGGGGCCGGATATAGCAGATGGAACAGGTGATATTGTAACAGTAACGTGAGAGCTGCCGCAACCTGTGATACTATAAGTAATATTGGCAGTACCTGCAGATATACCGGAAACAATGCCGGAAGAACTTCCCACAGTAGCAATACTTGTATTGCTGCTGCTCCATGTGCCGCCACCAGTGCTTGTTGACAAAGTTATTGTTGTTCCCGCACAGAGGCTTGTGCTACCTGAAATGCTTCCACCCATACCTACGCTGACTGTTGCGGTAACCAGGCATCCTGAACTTGTTATCTTGTAGGTGATCGTATCAACTCCGGGAACAGAACCAGCCGTAAGGACGGGGCCGGAAAGGGTTACTACTGTATTGCTGGCTGACCATGTACCACCGCCAAGCGCATCACTTAAAGTAGCAACACCAAGTGTACAATAACTTGTAGGTCCAAGGATCGGTCCCGGTAATGGGTTCACAATCATTACTGCAGTGGCAGCGCAGCTACCGCCAATGGTGTACGATATGGTGGTTGTGCCTGCTGAAAGTCCTGTTGC
The DNA here is from genome assembly GCA_025963465.1 of Flavipsychrobacter sp. Lineage (GTDB taxonomy): Bacteria > Bacteroidota > Bacteroidia > Chitinophagales > Chitinophagaceae > Nemorincola. Next base: position 7,243 of record JAOQAP010000019.1, on the reverse strand, counting down.
CAGACCTGTAGTCGGATTTATGCCAGCATGAGTATTGCTGCTGCTCCATGCACCACCCGGGGTGGCGTTGCTTAGTAAAACAGTAGACCCTACACAAACTTTAAGAGTTCCGAGGATACTAGTCGGTGTTGCACTTACTGTAACAGGAGTTGTGGCGTAACAACCAGTACTGGTGATCTTATAAGTTACTGTTGCCGTACCGGAGGCAGCTCCGGTAAAACAGCCTGTGGTCGGTACAATAGTTGCTATGCCGGGTGGCGATATGGTCCAGCTACCTCCGGTAGTAGCATTAGTTAAGCAGTTTGTGGCACCTATGCATACACCTGTAGGCCCGGTGATAGACGAAGGCAATGTATTGATCGTTAGCGTTGTTGTAGTATAACAACCTGTGCCGAGTATATAACTAACTGTCGCAGTTCCGGAAGTCACTCCTTGTACGATACAAGGTGAAGTGCCGGGGGAAGTAGTAACAGAAGCATTGGCAGTACAAGACCATGTCCCCCCCGGTGTCAGGTCAGTAAGCGTAGTTGTTTGCCCGAGGCAGACGGATTTTGTACCATTTATTGATAATGGCAGCGGATTTACTGTAACTGCGACAGAGGCCTTGCATGTAGTAGGAAATGCGTAAGTGATGACGGAAATATTTGAAGGAGTATTGCTAATTCCTGATACAATGCCACTGCTGCTGCCTACTGTGGCTGTAGTAGTGACAGATGAGGACCAGGTGCCACCCGGCGATGCATTGGATAACAATGTAGTATTGCCTACACATATACTTGTAATGCCCGTAATAGGCGAAGGTGACGCTATGATATTTATATTTTGTAATTTAAAACAGCCTGTACTGCCAATAGCATATGTAAGAGTAGTAGAACCCACAGTAAGCGCTGCAAGGTTACCTGTAGTCGGGTTAATAGTTGCTACAGTTGTATTACTGCTGCTCCATGTACCGCCTGACGTGCCATTCAAATATGTAGGGGAAGTATATTGGCAAACAGTTGAGAATCCTACTATGGTGCCGGGTATATTAATTACAGCTTGATCTCTCGTTACATAACAACCGGTAGAAACCTGTGTGTAGGTAATAGTTGGGGTACCTGCAAAAACGCCTGTGACAACGCCGGTTGATGAACCAACAGTAGCTAACGATGTATTGCTGCAAGACCATACGCCACCTGTTGTGGCGTCAGAAAGCGTGGTCGTATAACCAACACATACTAAAGGATTACCTGTAATTGGTGCCGGATTTGTGACCACTGTTACCGTTTTGTATACAGGACATAAACCAGAAAATGAATAGGTGATTGTTGCAGTACCCATTGATCCCAACGCTGTTACCAGACCGCTACTGGAGCCAACCACAATAGTCGTTGCGCTGGATGACCATGTGCCTCCAGCTACTGCATCTGATACTGTCCCATATCCGCCCAAACATATAGATGAACTTCCTCCTATCGCCCCTGGAGTAGGATAGACCGTGACATTTATGGTGTCTGTTTGTGTGCAAGTCCCTGCCACGGTAGTGATATAGTAATGATTAATGCCCACGGGTGGTGTAACCATTGTGGTATCGCAGGTAGTGCAGCTAAGGCCGGTAGGGGGAGACCAGTTATAGGTCATCGGCATGGTACTTATGCCACCTCCCCACATTTTTATAGTTCCGCTCGTGCAAAAAGCAGTATCATTCGATGGGTGTGTGACCAGGGATGCCGCATTTACCTTAATATATATAGTATCGATGCAGCCGTAACCAGCATATGGTGTCCCTATTACAGCATAAGTTGTAGCAACCGTGGGTGACGGAATAGATATAGTGCGTGTAGTGCCATATGTCGTGGTGTAAGTTGCTGAGTCTGTCCATATATAGGCAGAATCTCCCAACGGTGCTTCAAGCGTGGTTGTACTACCGGCACAACCTGTTACTTTTACACCATACAAGCCAGCAGTCATATCCGCATAGCCATAACCCCAGTGCCCACCAGCTCCGCATGCTCCTGCTTTGAAAGAAACTATAACTGTTCTTCCCGCCATCCTGCTCAGGTCTATATTTTTGGCGTACCATGGTCTATAAATAGGATTAGGACTTACCGTGGATGTTTTAAACCCCGGTAGTACCGAGTTAGAAACAAATGTGAATGAATTGCACGACAAAGGGGCACCGGTCGCAGAATCTGTAATTGAAATTTCAAATCTTGGCTGCTGGTCCGGGCCATGACCGGGATCCTGCAATACAACTGCATACTTACAAAGCAACGAGTAGATGCCTGAGGTAGGCACATGTACGTGATAATCTGCAGCTTCGGCACTGTACAGGGTCGTATCAAAACCCAGCTTAAGAGAATAATTACCATCTGCTACAACCGGGAAACCGCCCCAGTAGTCTGTTTCACCTGGAATTGACCCTTTTAATGCATGCAATCTCGAATCAGGTGGACAAGACGAAAGCGTCCATGTTGCGACACCGCCCACCGATGTGTTGGTACCTCGATAGAAGTTCCAATTGGCTGTGGTACCTGTTTCAAAGTCAATATTCGGAGCGGTAATTTGTGCGCTGGTAGTAAAATAAGTGCCTAAAAAAAACAGGCATACCAAGGGTAGAAATTTATAGTTCATAAGGGTAGGTTTTTAATAAATAGTGATAATAGTAAAATACTACAATGCAATTTATTTAAAAAATATAACTATTTGATGATATGAGATAGATTTATTCTAAATTAAGATGTTTTTTGCTTGTTATTATTAATTGAAAGACAAAAAGAAAGCTCCCAAAGTGAGAGCTTTCTCCATTTATCATTTATGTAAGACTATAAATTACCTCTCTTTGCCTGTTCTCTTTCTATAGCCTCGAACAAAGCCTTAAAATTACCTGCACCAAAGCTTTGAGCTCCTTTGCGCTGTATGATCTCGAAAAACAGGGTAGGGCGGTCTTCCACCGGTTTGGTAAATATCTGCAGCAGGTAGCCTTCTTCGTCACAGTCTACCAGTATACCCAGTTTCTGTAGTGGCGCTATCTCTTCATCTATTTTGCCTACGCGGCTTGGAAGCTCTTCATAATATGCATCCGGTGGTGCGCTCAGGAATTCTACACCGCGTGCTTTCAGATCAACTACTGTTTTTACAATGTCGTGGGTAGCGATAGCAATATGCTGTACACCTTCGCCTTCATAGAAGTCAAGGTATTCTTCTATTTGCGATTTTTTCTTTCCTTCAGCAGGTTCATTGATCGGGAATTTCACAAAGCCGTTGCCATTGCTCATTACCTTGCTCATCAGTGCTGAATACTCTGTGTTGATCTGCTTATCGTCAAATGAGAGAATGTTCACAAAGCCCATAACGTCTTCATACCACTGAATGGTTGGGTTCATACGGTTCCACCCCACATTGCCTACACAATGGTCTACATACAGCAACCCGGCATCGGCAGGATTATAATCGCTTTTCCATTCTTTATAGCCGGGAAGGAATACACCCTTATAGTTTTTACGCTCCACGAACAGGTGTACCGTTTCGCCATAAGTATAGATACCGCTCATCCTTACTTCGCCAAATTCGTCTGTTATTGTCTTTGGCTCCATGTACACTTTCGCGCCTCTTTTTACTGTTTCGTCAAATGATTTATAAGCATCATCTACCCATAGCGCCAGTATCTTCACGCCATCGCCATGCTTCAGTATATGCTGCGATATAGGATTGGTAGATTGCAATGGGGTAGTGAGCACCAGGCGTATCTTGCCCTGCATGAGCACGTAAGATGCTACATCACGTACGCCGGTTTCTGGCCCTGCATATGCCAGCGACTGGAAGCCGAATGCTGTTTTGTAATAGTGAGCTGCCTGTTTTGCATTGCCCACATATAGTTCTATATGATCAGTACCATTTATCGGCAGAAAATCTTTTGCCAGTGTCATTTTCTGGCTGGTGGTCAATGTATTTTCCATGTTTAGTTTTTTTTTGGTTTTTATATTCAGTAATTAATAAAATTCGTTCCCCGGCATTATGCTGCATGGCTCCACATAGCCATAGCAGATGTACGCAGCAATGCACGCACCATCTTCGGGTTTGAACGATCATTTAAATACTGTATCTCTTTTGTCATTATCCTGTTCGTTATTCTATCCAGCTATATATGTAGGTATCATCTTCAATACCCAAACCTTCTTTTGTTAGGATCAACGGATGGAAAGTATCTACCATTACCGCCAGTTCTTTTGTTTCTGTTTTACCTATGCTTTTTTCTACTGTGCCGGGGTGCGGACCATGCGGTATACCTGCAGGATGCAGTGTTATCATGCCACGCTCTACATGCTTGCGGCTCATAAAGTCGCCATCTACATAATACAGCACCTCATCACTATCTATATTGCTATGATTGTATGGCGCTGGTATTGATTGCGGATGATAGTCATACAGCCTTGGCACAAATGAACACACCACAAAATTATGTGCATCAAATGTCTGGTGGACCGGTGGCGGCTGATGTACACGGCCTGTGATAGGTTCAAAGTCGTGAATGCTCAATGCATACGGGTATTCGCAACCATCCCATCCTATTACATCGAACGGATGATGGCCGTACCATATAGGGTATAAAAATCCTTTCTTCTTCACCTGCACCAGGAATTCACCTTGCTGGTCTATTGTCTCCAGGTCTTGCGGTTGACGTATATCGCGTTCACAGAAAGGAGAATTTTCTAATAGCTGTCCATACTTGCTCAGGTATCGCTTTGGGAATGTCACGGGGCTGAAGGATTCTATGATCAGCAGCCTGTTATCTTCACTATCAAATACTACCTGGTATATGGTGCCACGTGGTACTACTACATAGTCTCCATAGCCAAATTTTATCTGTCCGTACTGAGTCTTCAGTGTTCCCGTACCTTCGTGTATGAATAGTATCTCATCTGTATCTGCATTCTTATAGAATACATTATCTGCAAGTCCTTTTTTCGGGGCAGCCAGTGTCAGCTGCACATCATTGTTGAACAGTACTGTTTTGCGGCTTTTTATATAATCGTCTTCAGGGGCTATTTTAAAGCCTTTAAAGCTACGGTGCTTCAGTATGTTAGAACTGGCCGCTACCGGTGCTACATTCACAGGTTCTTCTGTCCTGATTATTTTGGTAGGAGGATGTGTATGGTATAGCAAAGATGAATTAGACGAAAATCCTTCTGTGCTGAACAACTGTTCAGAATAAAGAGTGCCGTCGGGCTTCCTGAATTGTGTATGCCTTTTGCGCGGCACCTTACCTAAAGAATGATAATGAGGCATTGAACTTATTGTTTACTCAAAATTACAAATTTCCTGCAGGATATGTAATCATTCTCTTTATAGGCATATATGAGAACTTATTTGTTGTCGACCCCCCCAAAAAAACGTCCCTTAATTGTAAATTTTCTGAGCTCATGCTCGCAGATTCAGACTATGCATATTGAGTTTGTATGAATTTTAACCTCCTGAGAATAAGCGGAACAAATTTTTCCATACCTTTATTAACATTAAATTCAAGAATGGAAGAAATCTTTATTTTGATAGCGGAGGATGATGCGGATGATAGGTTTCTGCTACAGTCGGCATTTGAAGAAAATGGATTTACAGATACTTTGCATTTCGTAGAGAATGGAGTAGAGCTTATTGAGTATTTAAATGATCTTTCTGCAAACGGGGAAAATTCAAAAATACCACGGTTCATACTGTTAGATCTTAATATGCCTAAAAAAGACGGGCGTGAAGTGCTCAAAGAGATCAAACAGAATAGTTCCTTAAAGGATATACCGGTAATTATTTTCAGCACTACCAACAATGAACAGGAAATGAAACGGTGTTATGAGTTAGGCGCTAACTCATACATTACCAAGCCTAACAGCTTTGAAAGCCTGATAAAAACTGTTGCCGCTTTAAGGGGTTACTGGATCAACAGTACAAGTGTTTAGGGCTAAAAACCGCTACAGGCATTGTTTTTGTATCATAAACAGATGTAAAGTAAAATTGTAAATTTCAATTCTGTTTTTTATTTTGCAGCGCGTAAACAATCGTTTAAAGTATCCCTTATGCCAGAAAGTAAGAAGGTTTTAATAATAGACGATGAAACTGATTTGTGCCTTTTATTGAAAGACTATTTTATTCGCAAAAATTATAAGGTTGATATATCTCACACTATAAAAGAAGGATTAGAACTGCTGCGTACAATAGGCCCTGATATCTTATTCCTGGACAATAATCTGCCCGATGGTATTGGATGGACTCTTGCCCCGGAAATTGCAGAAAACTACCCGTCTACGTACATAGTATTGATCAGCGCATTTCATCCACTTCTTCCTGAAATGCCTGAAAAGGCACAATACCGCACGATAGAAAAGCCAATTAGCTTTGCAGACCTTAATAAGCAATTTTCCCAGTTATGAGAATATCGCCGGATCATTGATCCGGCGATATTCTCATAATACTTATCTCTGCTTTAATCAACAGTTCCTCTCCTGATAAGGCCTAATAATAAAGATATAATTGCCAGCACCAGCAATATATGTATCAAAGAGCCTGCACTATAAACAAATGCACCCAAGGCCCAACCTATGATCAGGATAACCGCGATGACATACAATAATGATCTCATAAAAGTGTTTTTAATTGAGTAACAGGTATATAAAACTATGCCAACTAGTGAGACAGCTGTAACTACAAAGAAATGCCGGCAAAAAGAGCCGGCATATAATTCTGAACAACAATAATATAAAGTCAGGCCAGCGGGAACGTAATTGCAAACACTGTACCTTTTCCTGCTTCAGAGCTAACTTCTATATTAGCTTTATGTGCCTGCAGGATATTCAGGGTAAATGTTAGTCCAAGGCCCACACCATTGCGCTTTTGGGTAAAGTATGGCTCGAATAAACGAGAAATATTCTCATCACTTATACCGCACCCATTGTCGGCTATGGTAAGTAGTACATGGCCATCCTGGTTTTGCAAAGAAATCGTCAGTTGACCTGTTTGCTCTTCCATTGCCTCCACTGCATTGATAACAACATTGAGCAATGCAAGCTTCAGCTTTTCACGGTCAGCCATTACCAGCTGAATATTATTGGGATAGCTCAGTTGTAGCTTGATCCTTTTAAGCGTGAGCCTGTCTATAGACGCGGCGATCACATCATCGAGTATATTTTGGAGTGTTTGTTTTTCAAGTGTTATTTCTGATGGTCGTGAAGTGTTGAGCAACTCACTTATCAGGTCGCTTATCCGCTTGCCGTTG
>JAOQAP010000246.1 GCA_025963465.1 Flavipsychrobacter sp. | reverse complement strand
GTCATTGCGAGGTACGAAGCAATCTCACGGAATGAGTATTAGTTAATGATGCTCGAAAGGTAAAGGTACTTAGACCATATTTCGTGAGATTGCTTCTTCGCATGCCTGCGGCGATGCTCATCGCAATGACGTGAGTGGGTGTATAGTTTTTAATTCTTCTTCACTCGTTTCAACTCTATCAGATTCATAGAATTGCTGGAGAAGCCGGTGATGTTGTTTTGGGTAAAGTGGAGCAGCTCATCGTAGTAAAGCGGGAGTATTGGTGCGAAGCTCATAGCAAGGCTGTCCATTTTATGGTATAGCTGCCAGCGAGGTGTGTCGGGCATGTTCAGGCTTTCATTGTACCATTGATCGAAAGTCGGGTTGCTGAACCGGGTATAGTTGGGCGGTGCGGGAAAACGACTGTTGAAGACTACGAGGAATGTTTCCGCATCCGGATAATCCGCAAACCATCCACCGCGAAAGATGACCGCCTTGCTGCGGCTCATCTGTTGCTTCAGTATGTTGGGCTGTATTACTTCTATGGTTGTGGGTATGCCTACTTCCTGAAGTTGGGTAGCAACAAAATTCACGATGTCTACGTAGTTGTCCTGGGCCAGTATCTTTATTGGCTTCAGTCCTTTACCATGTGGGTAGCCGGCCTGTTCCAGCAGTTGCAATGCTTTTGCAGGATCATAGTTGTAACCGTAAGTTGCACTGCTGTCATAGCCGGGCAGACCTGCGGGTATAAAACCATGAGTAGCCGGTGTGCCCTGCCCGTTCTTGAAATAGGTGACTATCTTTTGCCGGTTGATGGCGTAGTTGATAGCGCGACGTATGAGCGGGTTGGCGGTTGGCTCACCTTTCATAATATCCAGTGTGGTATCTGTAAGAAATCCGATGTACTCCACATTAAGGTAAGTACCCTTGCTGATGCGAAACTTGTCGCGGAATTCTTTGCGCAGCGTACCATTCTTTAAGAAGAGCAGATCTTTGAATGAACCATCTATGCCATTCACAAAATCTACCTTGCCCTGCATGAAGAGTAAAAACTCGGTTGCTTTACTGTCTACAAAAGTTATCTGTACCGCATCAAGGTATGGTAGTTGTACGCCTGCATTATCATGCTCCCAGTAGTGCGGGTTTTTAATAATGTTCAGCGCATTGCCTTCATCCCAGTAGCTGAACATGAATGGGCCTGTGCCACATGGGTGATTACGAAATTCTTTCCCCCAATGCTCTATTACTTCTTTAGGCACTATGCTGCAATACGGATTGGTGAGCATCTCCGGCAGCGGACGAAAAGGAGTAATAAGGTTTACCTGTATGGTGCTGTCGTCTACAGCTACGAACGGATCTTTTTCTGCGATACGCCCGTTGAATATCCAGGCACCTGACGATGCGGTCTTCGGGTCTATGAGCCGGTAGAAAGTATAGGCCACATCTGCGGCGGCCATCTTTCTGCCTTTGCCTCCGGGGAAGATGGGGTTATCATGAAAGTATACATCGCTGCGGAGGTGAAACGAGTAATGCAATCCATCCGGGCTTACGTCCCAGCTTTTGGCAAGTGAGGGTATGGTGTGCATATGCTCATCGGTCTCCACAAGGGTGTTATAGACCATGTGGTCTATCCATATCATATACTGGAACTTCGCAAATGCCGGGTCTATAGATTCGAGGTAGCCGCTGGATAGGTTGAGGTGGAAAACGTGTTTGGTGGAGTTTGTTTCTTTTTGTGCGCAGGAGGAGAGCAACAATAGGACGAGCAACAAGCCTCTCCCGGCCTCTCCGAAGGAGAGGTGAGGTCGAGTACTCCTGCGCGATTCATTTCGGTTGTTCATGTTTGCTGTTATGCAAAGTAAGAAATTTAACCGCAAGGCCAGAAGCGCAACTGGGTTGGATCACGTTTGGTGCGACTGAAAATCAGTAATTTTGAAACCTATTATGACAAAGCTTTCTGTAAATATCAATAAGATAGCTACGCTGCGCAACAGCAGGGGTGGCAATAACCCGGATGTGCTGAAGGTGGCAATGGACTGTGAGCGGTTTGGGGCAGATGGGATAACAGTGCACCCGCGACCGGACGAGCGCCATATCCGCTACAGCGATGTGCGGGAGATCAGTAAAAACATAAAGACAGAATTTAATATAGAGGGCAACCCGCTGGAGGATAAGTTTGTGGCGCTGGTCCTGGAAACCCGCCCTGCCCAGGTGACACTGGTACCGGATACCCCGGGTCAGCTGACGTCTAATCACGGGTGGGATACGATAAAGGAACGGGAGTACCTGACTAATATAATAGGTGTATTTAAAAAAGCAGGTATACGTGTATCTATATTCGTAGACCCGGTGGAGGCTATCGTTGCCGCCGCCGCCGCTACCGGTACCGATCGGGTGGAGCTTTATACCGAAGACTATGCCAGAAACTATAAGCAGGACCGCAATAATGCAATAAAAGAGTATATAGCCGCTGCCGCCGTAGCTACCCAGAATGGCCTTGGCCTGAATGCCGGTCATGATCTGGATATGGAAAACCTGCAATTCTTCCGCCAAGGGATACCTGAGTTGCTAGAGGTATCCATAGGTCACGCGCTTATTTCTGATGCTATATATTATGGATTGGAGAATGCGATACAGCTCTATAAGCGTAAGCTGCAGGGTTAAGCCCTCCGCTTAACATAAAGGTATTACGTATGTGTTTGTCTTTTCGGGGCAATCTTATTACTTTACGGGCAAATACGTCGCAGCGTTTTTAAAAGATCAACAGATGAAGAAAGTAAGCTACTTACTGAGTGCTATTATATTGCTGTCTGCAAGTGCGAACGCGCAGAGAAACCTGGGTGTATCTACGAGTGACTGGAGCGTGATGAACAGCCTTGTAATAAACCCAGCTAACATTGCCGACTGCCGTGAAAAAATTGCATTGGAACTGTTTTCTGTAAATGCAGGATTGGATAATAACCTGGGTAGTGTGGGTAGCGTGGGCGACCTCGTAAATGCATTGAACAACGGAACTACCGGCAGCATCTTTAATTATTCCAGCAAACAAACATTCAGCCTACTGGCGCCATATACTGAAGTGCGTGGTCCGGGCGTTATGTACAGCATCAATTACAGGCATAGCCTTGCCCTGACTACAGGTGTAAAAATATTTAACCAGTTCAACAATTTTGACCAAAGCTTATTCCGCACACTTACTGATCCTGATTATACATACGAAGGAGCAAACACTGGTGATATAGATTTTACTTCTCAGAAGTTTAATTACACGGTACAGTCATGGGCGCACCTGGGATTGTCTTATGGTGCGGTAATAATGGCGCAAAAAGAACACACCCTGAAAGCAGGCGTAACGCTACGCTACCTGAGGGGCATTGGTTATGTGAGCATGAAAGGCAATAACCTGGACGCACACTATCGCAACAATAATGACTCGGTATATGTAACAAATTCTGACCTGGAATTTGCAAGCAACCTGCTGAGCACAAGAAGCGCATTTACAGAAGGCTTTACCGGTGGTAATGTGTTCAGCAATCTTTTTGGCGACAACAGCGGTAAGGGTGTGGGCGGCGACATAGGACTGGTGTATGAATATATGCCAGCCGACCAGCAGAGCAGCCATCGTGGCAAGAACGACAGTCGTTATAAACTGAAAGTATCAGCATCTGTTACAGATATTGGCGCTATCACTTACAAGAGCACAGCCAACTCAACTGCTTACCTGACAGGCAATGGCTACATAACTCCTGCAGGACTGGACACGGTGCATAGCTTTGATGAATTCCGTGCATATGCGAAGCATCAGGGTTTTACGGCAGACACAACCAGCAAAAAAACAAAAGTACATCTGCCTACGGCGCTTGTGCTTGGTGCTGATTACAATATAAAAAGTCACTGGTATGTAAACGCTACCATCGTAGCCAACCTTGCTAACCGCCAGAATTTTGGTAACTCTTATTATGGACAGGTTTCTGTTACGCCGCGTTATGATGTGAAATTATTTTCAGTCGCATTGCCTATCTCTTACAGCATGCTGACACAACATATGAAAATGGGATTGGGCCTGCGCCTTACCGGTTTTTATATTGGCAGTGATGACATGCTTGCGCTTGTTGCAAGAAACCAGTACAGTTTCAATTTCTATATGGGTGGATATGTGCCGTTGTATAAACACAGGGCTGGCGGAAGAAAAACCGATATAGACTCTACAGACATGAGCCCTGAACCTGATATGGAACATGGCGGCAGAAAAGATACTACTGACGACTGCCCTGATATGTATGAGGCATCGATCATTATTTCACACAACGCAGGAACAGCCATTGCCGTGAGCGGCAATAATTCTGATAAAGCAGACATGCCTTACAGGAAGACGGAGATCATTAAGAATGATGCTTGTAGCAGAGAATAAATAACTCTTGCTGAGACACCATTCCCAAAGCGGACAACTAATTACTATTTGTAAATGCTGACATTACAGGTGTCCCACCCGTATTGATGTTGTATACCCCTGCATTTACTCTCACCGTCATTGCCGGACATTTTACCTAACTCATAGTGTTGGTAGGTGGTGTCTTTGGTGCAGGTACACGTTGCTGTGTAGCGAAAACAGGATGTCATAGATGCGCACAAAATAAAAAGGATAAGGAGTGCGGTTTTATTTTTCATGGCTTACATTTTCATGCAAAGAAACGACCATGCGTTGTCAGGCGCTTGTTAAAAGAGGAAAAGGATTTGTATAATCGGGAAAAGGACTGGTCTAAATGAAGATGATCTTTAAAGCGCCAAGAAGAACTACCAACAATATAATAGCTACTAATACATAAGTGGTAGTATCAGCAGCATTATTGATCTTTCCGGTAAATTTTGCCTTCATGATACGAATATAGCAAGTAATATACTAAACCTCAAACAATTTGTTGAAAATTAGGTATTTATACCACTGATTATATTCGTATTTCATTTAAAATGACAGAAAATAAACTTATGAATTATATAATCCGAAGCGGTAATTCAAAAAGCGCTTACACATCATCTATTTCCACACTATCATTTTCGACAGGCCTTATCAGTTCATAACGGCGGGCAAAGTTGCACCAATGACATGTTTCCTTTCCACAGCCACGGTCATACTCGTGGTTCATTATTTTATTATAAGTATCCTTTACCTGTCCTCGAACTATTTCTTCATCATCCTCAAAAACAGGAACGGTTACCGGCTTATACTTACCATCTTTACCTTTCTGCACAAAATCGAACATGCCTAGCGATACGCTGAACTGCCTGTCCTCCATGTTTTCCAGGATCAGTTTATAAAAGACCATCTGCCGCCAGTAGTCGCCACCCAAAGGTTCTTTTTCATTTGGCCGTGCTGTATAGGATGAGGCCGACTTATCCGGGTCTCCGGTTTTGTAATCGATTACCTTGCAGGTCGTGCCATTCAGTTCTATCTTATCTATCTTACCTGTTACCGGTACACCGTCCAGGTAATAGCGAGGCACTTTGTACTCTATCTCTACATCTTTGTGAAAAGTATTAATGTGTGCATCATAATATTCAGATAGTAGTTGGTTACCCTGTTCCATTCTACGGTCGAACTGGATAGGCGTGAAACAGGATGCTTCTGAAAACAGCGCAGACTTGAACAGCCCCAGCACATGGTCCTTGTCCGGGAACTCACCATTTTTTTCTTTCATGTCACGGAACATGCGCTCCAGTGCATAGTGTATGGCGCTACCAAAAGCAAGTGCGTCATTTTTCTGGAACGGCACCTTGAGTATGGTCTCATAATAGAAGGCCAGCGGACAATGCAGGTATTTGGAAAGCGCGGTGTAGCTCATGATGAACTGCTGTAATATGCGTTCTATCCATTCACCATTGGCTGTTTTTATGCGTACCTCGGAAACTGGCTGCAATGCCCACTCCAGGTGTTTTGCGATATCTTCCGCATCTACTGATCGTTCCTCGCGCTCGGCAGGAGTGGATATCTCATCTATGAATACGGACGCGGCCAACGCTTTGCCGGCGTTATCGTTGAGTGCAAAAGAGACCTGTAAATATTTCTTTGCCCTGGTGAGCGCCACATAGAACAGGCGACGGGCCACCTCTACCTTGTATGTTTTTTCAGGGTCGTCATCTGTAGCCGTTATGTTATCCGGCATTTTGAATTCATTGCCCCCACCCCTCTTTTCTTCCCAGAAGTTTTTGGTAGCACCTATGAGGAATACGTATTCAAACTCATTGCCCTTGGCACTGTGTGCGGTATAGAAATGAACACCATTCTCGTTTTGCACCACCCGCTGTAGCGGCACGGCGATATTCTCATCGCTCATGCGCTTTACCATCACCAGCAGGTCTGCGGGTTTTAATTTACTGTTGCGGTAATAGGCGTCCTTTACAAATTCAAAAAATGTATTGAGCACCTGCAGATCCCATACATGATCCGTGGCCCTGATAAGGTGAGCCACTATACCACTCTCATGAACTATCTTTTCTATCAGCAATGGTAGCGGAAGGCTGAGTTGGTGCTTTTGCCACTCATCTAGGTTATTGCCCAGGCGCTGCATGGCCTTTGCAGACCGCAGGTTGAGGGACTCTAACAATAAAGGATTAGATAATAAGAGGCGCCAGCGTTGAATTCCCTTATCTTTTTTATTTGATTGTATATGCAGTGCCAGGTGTGCAATATCGGTAGGAGCTATTCCATAGTATGGTGCATGCATGAGCTCGAACAGGGCTTCCTCTCCTTCAAACGGTTTTTTACGTTCCTCGTCGAGATACCGGAGCACGTTCAATATTTGCTCTACAAGTGGCAGCTCTAAAATATTTATGGACCGCTTGATATTATAAGGTATGCCCTTTCGCTCCATGAGCGAGATGACGTTCTCTGCCTGCTTATGCTGTGCATACAGTATTGCTACATCTCCCAGCGATACGCCTTGCTGCTGCAACCGCTCTACCTGCAATACAATGTCGGCCTCTTCCTGCAATACATTTTTATAGGAACGTACAACAGGGTGCACAATATCTGCAGACAGCTTAAAGCGATCAGAAGACGAAACAATATTTTTATCCAGCTGCAGTTCGTGCAACTGGTTGATGAGCCGCTTCTCATTATTCTTAATGGTGGCCATCGCCTTATCCAGTATCGGCTGCGACGAGCGGTAGTTGTGCGGAAGCACTATAATATTTATGTGCTCTTTATAACGCTCATAAAAATCTATGATGTTGCGGATACGGGCACCCTGGAATTCGTAGATACTCTGGTCATCATCACCCACTACGAAAATATTGGGGTCGTCCCAGTAAGAGGACAGCAGGTTCAGTATCTCATTCTGTGAGCCATTGGTATCCTGGAACTCATCGACCAGTATGAACTGGTAACGCTCCTGGTAGCTCTGTAATAGTGCCGGCTGCTGGTTGAACATATCTATGACCCATATGATCATATCATTGAAATCATAACGGCCAAGCGCCTTCATTCTATCCTGGTAATTATTATATAGCAGGGCGGCTGCACGGCTGTCTTCCATCCTGCGCACCTCTTCATTCAGTTTGTCCTGCTTTACATCACCCTTATTATATTCCTTATATTTTCTTTGATAGATATACTCTTCGCGTTCGGGCAGCTCTTTTATATACAGATCTATGTAATCAGATACTGCGGCGGGGCTAAGGTGCTCCCGCTTCATCATATCGAAAAGGCGGCTGAGTTTGCTTGCATCAAAGTATATATTACCGCTCAGCTTACGCAGCGGATGTCCTTGTGGCAGTTCTTCCAGCATTTCATAAAGCAGCTCTGTGCGCTCCAGGTCGCTTATGGGCTGAAGAGTGCGCATGCTGAAATAGTCACCGTTGTTCTGGATAACACTGTTACAAAACCCGTGAAAGGTATATATGTTGACCTTGTGTGCAGCTGGTCCTATTATCTGTACCAGCCTGCGGCGCATAGAGTTGGTAGCCTCATCAGTATATGTAAGACATAATATTTCCTGTGGCTGCACCTGTGCCTCGCTGCGCAGCAGGTAGGCTATGCGCATGGCCAGCACTTCGGTTTTACCTGTGCCCGGACCGGCGATCACCATTACTGCACCATATATAGTGTCGACCGCTTCTTTTTGCTGGTCATTAAGCTTATTATACCTGTCGAGGAAAAAATCTTCTTTGATCATTATGTGTATCCGGGAGTATTGTGAGTAAAGTTAAGGATAACGGAGAGGTATATGTCAGCCAATGAGAAATGCAGCGCTATAAATACATGCGGTCATTTTTTCGGGCGGGTGTATAACCGGGAGCCTACTTGCTTATCAAAATTGAAACAGAACAAACAAATTTTGGAAACCCGAAGTTTTTACGAAACGAGAACACATTATAAAAATTCCATCAATAACTTAACATTAAGTTAATATGCGGGTAATGTGGTGGTAACATTGGATTTCTTTCTTTGCATTCAATTAAACACACACACCCCAAAAAATGACAAAATTTATCACAAAGATCGGGCTATTATGCTCGGTACTAACCGTGGGCGGCCATGTGCTTGCTCAGGACACGACCGAATTTACCCCAAGCGGCAAGCTGTGGGGTTATGCATTTGCTGACCTCGCCTATAAGGGTTCGGGAGATACCATTAATAATGGTGGCAGAGGAGGATCTAACCAATACACAAAGATACCTGTGAATGAAAATCTTTTGCAGTTCCGCCGTATCTACCTTGGATATGATTATAATATCAGCAAAAAATTCTCTGCAGAATTCCTTTTAGCTGCAGAAGATGACGTTGCTGCAGGAATTTTAGGACAAGGAACAGGAGACGTATTGGCCGATAATAAATTCTCGCCTTATGTGAAGCTGGCCAACATACGCTGGAAGAATATTTACAGGAACGCAGACTTTGTATTCGGACAACAGAATACGCCGGGTTTTGCAAAAACGGGTAAAAACAACCAGACGGCAGAGGAGATATGGGGATACCGCTCTATAGAAAGAACGATCACCGATATACGCCGCACTCCGTCATTTGATTTCGGCGCTTCATTGCAGGGAACATTTGATAAAAAAGGCAATTTCGGATATATAGCAATGGTAGGTAACGGCCAGAGTGCAAAACCGGAAAATGACATATTCAAAGCATTTTATGGTGACATCTTCGCAAAGTTCATGAATAAAAAACTGGTGGTGGATATATACCAGGACTACCAGAAACTGAACTGGACAGATGTGGTAGCACAAAAAGCAGGTCAGTTCCACCACGACCGTGCCCTGACGAAGTTGTTCATCGGTTATACCGTGCCTAAAATCTCTGTAGGTGTAGAAGCATATATGAACACGCTGATGGGTGACCTGCAGGTGACAGGTAAAGACGGCAAAACATATTATCGCACCACAAAAGCAATGGGTGTATCGGCGTTCGTAAAGGGACGTATCTATAAAGACAGGCTTGGTTTCTTTGCACGTTATGATACTTATGACCCAAGCGGCAACCTGGAGAATGTAACCAGCGACGCGGCGCTTAAGCCGGTAAAATATACGGCGCTTACAGCACAGTATGACCCTACAACAAAAGAATCGTTTGCCACATTCGGATTTGATTATACGCCAATAAAGAATGTGCACATAATGCCAAACGTATGGGTCAATACGTATGACTGCGCATTATCAGGCAGCGGCACACAGCCTTATTCATTGAATGCAAACGGAACCAGCTCAAAAGGCACTGATGCTGTATACCGCCTGACATTCTACTGGATATACGGAAAATAATCACAACCACTAAAAAAATAAAACAACAACAAATGAAAGCATTCAAGAGTTTAGCAGCAGCCAGCCTTGCGGTAATAATATCAGGTGGCATGATGATGACCAGCTGTAACGGATCAGGTTCTGCATCAGGATCAGACAGTACAGCAAACAAGTCTGCAGAGGAAACAATAATGGGCGCGGGAGCAACCTTTCCTAACCCATTGTATTCAAAAATGTTCTCTGAATATAACAAGACAACAGGCCTGAAAGTTAACTACCAGTCTATAGGATCCGGCGGTGGTATACAGCAGCTGACGAGCAAAACAGTAGACTTCGGCGCATCTGATGCTCCGCTGAACGGAAAACAGGACTCTGCGATGTCTGCTCCTGCAGTACACATTCCAATAACAGCAGGCGCTGTGGTATTGAGCTACAACCTGCCTGATATGAAGGATACATTGATGCTGACACCGGATGTGCTGGCTAAGATATTCCTGGGCGAGATCAAGAAATGGAACGATCCTAAGATAGCTGCAATAAACAAAACAGCTAAGTTGCCTGCTACAGATATACTTGTAGCTCACCGTTCTGACGGTAGCGGTACATCAAATATCTTTACTACTTACCTGAGCAAAGTAAGCAAGGACTGGGAGACTAAGGTAGGTAAAGGTTCTTCAGTGAACTGGCCTGTTGGTCTTGGTGGAAAAGGTAACGAAGGTGTTGCCGGTTCTGTAAAACAAACTCCGGGCGCTATAGGTTATGTAGAGCTGGCATACGCTATACAGAACAATATGGCTTTTGCAAAGATCCAGAACAAAGCGGGTAACTTCATTACACCTAGCATAGCAAGCATTACTGCTGCTGCAAATATTACCATACCAGCTGATGCCAAGGTATCTCTTACCAATACAGAAGCTGCAGACGGTTACCCTATCTCAGGTCTTACCTGGATATTGGTATACAAAGAGCAGAAGTATGACAACCGTACTGCTGACCATGCAACAAAAATGCTGAAGCTGATACAGTGGATGATACACGAAGGTCAGCCATATTGCGCTCCTTTGAACTATGCTCCGCTTTCTGCAAACGCAGTAGCAATAGGCGATGCACAGCTGAAAACCATCACTTATGATGGCAAGTCGGTATTGCAGTAATAAAGTAAGGTTAAAATAATGAACACTTCAGTTGATAATGATTTGATTACCCGTTCGGACAACAGTTCCGGGCGGGTAATTGAATCTGTAAAAGTCCCGGCAAAAGTGAGTACGACCAAAAGAATAAAAAGATCAGAGCGGCATATAAGGGCAGAGAACGTGTTCAGGCGTGTACTGGTGATCGTTTGCTGGGCTACCATAGTATTGGTGCTCGGCATATTTGCAACACTCGTCATGCAATCTGTTCTATCTGTCAAGGGTTCTGGCTTTGGTTACCTGTGGGGTAAGACATGGGATCCTGTAAGAGATATCTTCGGTGCCTTTCCTTTCCTGTTGGGTACTATACTTACTTCTTTCCTGGCACTGTTTATTTCTATACCTTTTTCTTTTTCTGTTGCTATCTTTCTTGGTGAGTATTATCCGAAAGGATGGCTGCCGAACCTGTTGAAGAATACCGTAGAGCTGATAGCCGCTGTGCCATCTGTGATCTATGGTTTCTGGGGACTGGCAGTGCTGGTGCCTATAGTAAGGGCATTTGAAACGAAGATTGGCGTGGCTCCTGTAGGTCTTGGCATTTTTACATCGTCGCTGATACTTGCGGTTATGATCATTCCATATGCT
>JAOQAP010000270.1 GCA_025963465.1 Flavipsychrobacter sp. | reverse complement strand
AAACAGTGTATATAGAGCCTGAACTGGCAAAGGCAAAACCGGGAGACAGGGTACAGTTCATGCGCAAAGGATATTTCTGTGTAGATACGGATAGCACTGCAGACAACCTGGTATTTAACCGCACTGTTACATTGGCTGATGCCTGGGCTAAGAATAAAGTGGAGCTCATGAGCTTCGATGATTTCCTGCAGTCATTTACAGAAAACGAATGGCTGAAGGAACAGAAGAAAGTGATCACATTTGATAAGTTTGTAGCCACCTTAAAAAAAACTGAATCGCAGAGTGCGCAGAAAAAAATGGCTGGCTCAGGCGCGCATGAAAAATTCTTAAAAGACAGCTGGTCTAAGGAACAGAGGAAAGTGATCACCTTTGATGAATACGTAACATTGCTGGAAGGTACAGAATGGGAAAACGAACAGAAGGCTTTACCTGGCTTTAATGAATTTATAACCTCGTTAAAAGAAAGTGATCTGGCTAAGAAAGAACGGAAAATGATGACTTTTGACCAGTTTGTAAAAGACGAAAAAAAGAAGTTACAGAAAAGTTGATTATTATAATGATACGATAATATGATCCCGGGTTAAGGATCATATTATCGTATCTCTGTCATTCAGTGCCTCGCCGTTGTAATGGAAGAGTAGACGGTCATCCAAAATTCTTCAGATTCCCACATTGCTCACATTATAGATTACCGGCCCGCTATCATACTTATCTCTACATTCACGCCTTTCGGTAGTCCCGATACCTGTACCGTTTCACGCGCAGGAGCGCCTTCACTAAAGTAGCTGCCGTATATTTCATTTACCTGTGCAAACTGGCCCATGTCCATTAGGAAGATGGTCGTTTTAATAATGTTACTGAAGTCCAGACCTGCTTCTGTTAGTATTGCTTTCAGGTTTTCCATTACCTGCTTGGTTTCCGCCTGTATATTATCCCGTACCAGGTTGCCCGTTTTAGGGTCTATTGGTATCTGACCTGATATAAAGAGCATATCCCTGTATTGTACTGCCTGGTTATATGGCCCTATTGGCGCCGGTGCGTTGTCTGTGCGAATGATTTTCTTTTCCATGCTTACAAAAGTAATACTCGTCTTACATTTGCACACTATTCATGAAATACTTATTACACATAGATACGGCCACTGATACCGGGACAATTGCCCTGGCCGGTGATGGTAACATTCTGGCAACACGGTCCAACACTGAAATGCGCAACCATGCCGCTACTATAAACATCATGATACAGGATGTATTGGCGGAAGCAGGCAGCTCATTGCAATGTATAGATGCGGTGGCTATCTGCGGTGGCCCGGGTTCTTATACAGGCTTACGTATAGGCATGGCTACAGCTAAGGGTTTATGCTATGCATTAGACAAGCCATTAATTGCTACAGATAGGTTAACGCTGTTAGCTTATAATACATGGTTAAAAAACGGGAAAGAAGGAGTTAAGTACATATCGTTGATCACCGCTCGTGAAAAAGAATATTTCATAGCCATTTATGATCAGGATTTTGCCATTATACTACCTCCACAGCATATTCTTGAACAGCAATTGAAGGATATGGTGGCTAACATAGCCTGTGCTTTTATAATTGGTGACGCACCAAGTGAAATTATTAATACATTGAATATCAAAGAATTAAAAACAGTTCCAACGACAATTATTGACAATAGTGCATGGGCTGAGTATGCTTTTGAACAATTTAATTGTAATAACATCGTAAATTTAGCGACTACGGAACCTTTTTACCTGAAACAAGTTTATACTCATAAGTAATTGATTTTTATTTAGTTATAACGATAGTAGCATTTTATTTTTCATACTTTAACGCTCCGTTAACTTTTTTTTAAAATATTATTACTTTCATATCGCTTTAATTGAGTATGTTTGCATCCCCATTCTGAAATGGCACTTAGTAATAGCATAAATAATTAATCTTTTTTTTAATCAATTAACATCGTAAAATTTAAAGTAATGGAAACGACTGTATCAGCAAACACTCTGGTAATTCGGAAAAGCGAAGGTTCTAGCGAACAAATTAAATTAGACTACGTAGCTGTTAAGAATGCGGCTATGACCCTTAGGGCTATCAACCACAAACTGCGTCAGCAAATAGTAAAGTTGCTTGAAGAGAATAAGCGTATGAATGTTACTGACATTTATGTTAAGTTGCGTTTGGAGCAGTCAGTTGCTTCTCAGCATCTTGCTATCCTGCGTCGTGCTAACATCGTGATCACTGAGCGTGATGGTAAATTCATTCACTATGCGCTGAACCACGCGCGTATTGCAGCAGTTGCTAAGTTCGTAAACGAGCTGGTACACTCTGAAGAAGCTAATGCTTAATTAATACTAAAGCATCATAAAAAATGGCCCCGAATTTCGGGGCCATTTTTTATTTAAACCATTTTTATTAACTGAAGGTTTATAAACTAAGACCTCACAAGCGTATTGTAACATCAGGTTTATCACACATTGTCGCATTGAGCACATTATCACATTTTCCCATTGTTCTTTATCGCTTCCCATGTACTATATAAAGATTCCTGTGTAGGCCTGTTTGCCGGTATTTCGCTCAGTGGCTGGCAGGTTATCAGGCTATCATGGCAGTCCTGCGGCAACATTTGATACAGTCGAGTGCCTTTTGTTTTCCAGGCTATCATATCATCACTTACTTCTTTTATTATTTTCCCGGGATTGCCCACTACCAATGAGCGCGCCGGTATTATTGTTTTGGCATTAATAAAGGTCATAGCCCCTATGATACATTCATCGCCTATCTCCACTTCATCCATTAGTACAGAGTTCATACCTACCAATACGTTACGACCTATATTAGCCCCGTGTACGATAGCCCCATGCCCTATATGAGCGCCTTCTTTTAATGTTACCGTCACTCCCGGAAACATATGTATCGTGCAATTCTCCTGTACATTGCAGCCATCTTCTATTACTATTCCACCCCAGTCTCCTCTTATGGCTGCGCCCGGGCCCACATATACATCCTTACCTATTATTACATTGCCTGTCACCGCTGCCTGAGGATGAACAAATGAAGAAGGATGCACAACCGGAATAAATCCCTTGAATGAGTAGATCATAATAATTCAAAAGTAAATAAAAAGGGCAGAAAAGGGTATTGGTCACATCTTACAATACATTATCCCGGGAACAACATGCCTGGTATACAAAAAACATGATTTTAAGGGTGCTATATGCAAACGAGCTATAAATTCTTACTTTTATGCACTAATAAAGATCAATGAGCAATGATTTGAAACGCCCTGTGCGCGTGTTGGTAGCTAAGGTGGGTCTTGATGGACACGACAGAGGTGCAAAAGTAGTAGCCACAGCGCTTCGCGATGCAGGTATGGAGGTAATATATACCGGTCTGCGCCAGACACCCGAAATGGTTGTAAATACTGCATTGCAGGAAGATGTGGACGCCATAGGCATCAGCATACTCAGCGGAGCCCACATGACGGTATTTCCCAAGGTAATGCAACTGATGAAAGAAAAAGGGCTGGATAATGTACTGCTCACCGGCGGAGGAATAATACCGGACGAGGATATGAAGGCATTGAACGATACCGGTGTTTGCAAGCTATTTGCACCTGGAGCATTAACTACAGATATTGCAGACTATATAAACGGCTGGGTACTGGAACATAGAGGCGATCTTTTATAATAATGCAACTAAACATAGTATACCGCAACAATCCCAATCCCAAATTACCAATCCCAAATTCCATACAAAATGTACCAGACATTATTAACTGAACTAGATAAAGGAACGCTGATCATCACTATCAACCGTCCCGACAAGATGAATGCGCTGAATAAAGACGTAATTGAGGAAATAGGCAAAGCGCTGGATGAAGTGTATCATAAGGACGAAATTAAGTCGGCTATAATTACCGGTGCAGGTGATAAGGCTTTTGTTGCAGGTGCGGATATAACTGAATTTTTAGCACTTGGTAAAGAGGGTGGTGCTGCCCTCGCCCGGATAGGTCGTGAAAATGTATTTGATAAGATAGAGAATTGTCCTAAGCCGGTTGTTGCAGCAGTGAATGGCTTTTCGCTGGGGGGCGGTTGCGAATTAGCAATGGCCTGTCATTTCCGTGTAGCAGGTACGAATGCAAAATTTGGCCAGCCTGAAGTAAACCTTGGACTGATACCTGGTTATGGAGGCACACAGCGCCTCACACAACTGGTAGGCAAAGGCAAAGCGATGGAGCTGATGATGACAGCTGATATGGTTGGCGCAGAAGAAGCAAAAACGCTGGGCTTGGTCAATCATGTAGTGGCACCTGAAGAGCTGCTGCAAAAAACTAAAGATATTTTACAAAAAATACATACAAAAGCTCCGTTCGCTATAGAAAGTATTATAGCCAGCGTAAATGATGCTGCAAGATGTAATCCACACGGTTTTGACAATGAAATTGAGCGTTTCGGCTCATGTTTTGCCACAGAAGACATGAAAGAAGGAACAGCCGCATTTCTTGAAAAAAGAAAACCTGTGTTTAAAGGAAAATAATTTATATCTTCAACCTCAAATTTTCTGTACATGCAGGCCAGGTTTATCCGTAATTTATTGATAATGTGTATGAGCGTAGCTGTTAGCTATTCTGCAAATGCACAAAATGCCTCAAGAATTTATATCGAGCCTAATGGTTGGTCTATAGGAACTAATTTAGGCACAAGTGATCTCTTCGGCGATGTAGGCACACAGTCTGCTGTGGTGCATTACACAAACAGTAAGTATTTTGACCACATGGCTTTTATGGGTGGTATGTTTGGTCGTTATACCATACATCCTGCAATGGCAGTAAAGCTTGGAATTAACTACGGCGCCTTATATGCTACCGATAACTGGAATTATGATCTGGCACTTGCCGCACCTAACCAGGGAATAGATGGTTACGAGCGTTATGCTCGTGGACAAAATGCGCGTTCATATATTTTTGAAGGATCAGCTATGCTGGAATTTACTCCGTTGCGTTTTAACCCCGAAAGTAAATTGGCTCATAGAAGAGGCCAGCCGGTTTTAGGTTTTGGAGTTGCTTATTTTCATTATACCCCATACAGCACAGTAGGATACGGTACAAGATGGGTAAAGAGCTACGACCTCTCTCTTGAAGGCCAGGGATTCGGCGGTAGTTTCCCTGAAAAAGAATCTTTGTGGCAGTTAGCTATTCCGCTTGCATTCGGCTATCGTTGGGTTTTAGGGCAGCATCTTAATATCGTATTTGAATACACTTACCGTATGACGTTCACTGTTTATCTTGATGTTGTAAGCGGCAAGTATATAATAAAAGCTGATTTCCAGAATCATTTGCCGGCCAA
>JAOQAP010000258.1 GCA_025963465.1 Flavipsychrobacter sp. | reverse complement strand
CGGTGGTGGCAGGCAACGCACCGCCCGGAAGATGAAAGGAGAAGACTATCAGTCTGAAACTACAATAACACTTGAAGAAGCATTTCACGGCACATCCCGCCAGGTAAACCTGAGCACTCAAAAGCTGAACCTGAAATTAAAGCCCGGTATTGTAGACGGGCAGGTACTGCGCATGAAGGAAAAAGGTGCCCCCGGTATAAATGGCGGCCCGCATGGTGATCTGTTCATAACCATACACGTGCAGCGCCATCCTCTTTACGAGCGAAGGGGCGACGACCTTTATTTCGATCAACCGCTCGATGCATTCACTGCTATACTAGGAGGTAAGCTATCTGTTCAAACCATAGATAAGTCGCTCAATATCACCATCCCTGCAGGTACCGACAGCGATAAGACCTTTCGCCTGAAAGGAATGGGCATGCCGTTATACAGTGACGCTTCACAGCGCGGCGATAGTTACGTACGTGTCATGATCACTGTGCCTAAGGATCTTTCACCGGAAGAAACCGAAGTGCTGAAAGGACTGGTAAAGAAGAGGGCAAAGCATGACGAATAAAGGGTTTTAGCGAACGCCCTTCACGTGTCGTTCTTAAAGAACCTGATGCACATATACTCATTTATATAGTCATTGCTGGCGATAGCCAACGCCCGTTCAAGTTCCTCACTTATGTTCAATGCGCTCACCTGAGGCTGTTGTAGTAGCAGTGCTTTTCGTTCATCAAGCTGTTTTTGCAACGATTGCAAATGAGCGTTGAAAATCTTTATCCTGGCAAGTTTGCCACTCATCAGCATGTTATTGTCGATATTGTTTAGTTCCGCTACATGGCTTTCCAGTTGTTCCTTCGCATAGGCACGAAAGTCCAATAGCCTGTCTTCAATATATTTCATTGTTTATTTTATTAAGGTCGTACATAGAATTGCTATGTACTCAATAAGAAAAAAAGGTATTCAATGATCATACTAAAGACGGAGGCCCCCTTAATCGGGACGTAGTATGCCTCTCAGTTAAAAGGAAAGAAGTGGTTATAGGGCATTCAAGTATGTATAGCGTTTTGTAGCCCCGGTTGATAATAGAATGAAAAACCGGCAAGTCATACGGCACTTCTCCCGGTTTGAACCTTACTTTAAGTTTCGCCTGCTCATGGCGGGCCTGCGGATTGGATAGGTTCCTGAATACATTCGCCTTGATGCAGATATTGTTTTTTGTCTTTAGATGTTGTTGCTGCACGCAATGCTCATACTTTGCATTTAAACACAAAGTGAAAAGTATCAGCGATACAACCAACAATATTGACTTATACAACTTCATTCAACGAAAAGATCAGGAAATCTTCCTTCCTGTTTTACAAAAAACGGTAAAATTTACCTGAAAAAACAACTATAAATAACCTCTTTTTTTAAATGATTGGCCCTCATTTGAATAACTTATTTTCCCTCTTCAATAAATACCCCATATAAAAAGTATTTTTGCACCCTAATTCATTTATTGATGACGCTTACTTCACAAATAAAACATGCCGCGCAGGATGCTTTCAAGCATCTTTACCCGGACGTGTCCATTGATATTGCAACCATTCTTGTAAACCAGACCAAACCTGAGTTTACAGGTGACTATACTATCGTGCTTTTCCCTTTCCTGAAATTACTGAAACAAAAGCCTGATGTAATAGGCAAGCAGCTCGGCGATTTTCTTACAGAAAAAACAGAACTGTTTGCAGCTTATGATATAGTGAGCGGCTTCCTGAATCTTACGGTAAGGGATAATTACTGGGTGTCGTTCCTGCTCAATAACTATGCTGATGCACACTATGGTGAAAAATCAAAGACCGACCGCCGTGTAATGGTCGAGTACTCCTCTCCTAATACGAATAAGCCACTGCACTTTGGTCACCTACGGAACATTTTCCTCGGGGCTGCCATGTCAGAGATATTGAGGGCGACAGGCAACCAGGTAGTAAAAGCAAACCTCATCAACGACAGGGGCATCCATATCTGCAAGTCTATGATAGCGTGGATGCGCTATGCCAACGGCGCAACACCAGAGCAGGCCGGTGTAAAAGGTGACCACCTTGTGGGCGATTACTATGTAAAATTCAATGACGTATACAAAGAAGAAATAAAACAACTGGTAGCTGCAGGCACAGAAGAAAAAGCAGCAGAGAAAGAAGCGCCCATAATGAAGGATGCCCAGGACCTGCTGCGCAAATGGGAGGCCGGAGATAAAGAGGTGTATGGCCTGTGGCAGAAAATGAACGGATGGGTATACGAAGGTTTTGACGACACTTATAAAACATTAGGGATCACTTTTGATAAGGTGTACCACGAGAGCGATACATACCTGCTGGGTAAAAAGATAGTAGAAGAAGGACTGGCCAAAGGCGTGCTCTTCAAAAAAGAAGATGGCTCTGTATGGATAGACCTGAAAGAAGACGGCCTTGATGAAAAGCTGCTGCTGCGTGGCGATGGCACATCTGTATACATGACGCAGGACCTTGGTACTGCAAAGCTAAAGTATGAAGAGTTTAAACTGGATCAGTCGGTATACGTCATTGCTGATGAACAGAACTATCACCTGCAGGTACTGAAACTGATCATGAAAAGACTGGGTGAGCCATGTGCAGATGGTATTTATCATCTGTCGTATGGCATGGTGGAGCTGCCTACCGGTAGAATGAAGAGCCGTGAAGGTACTGTGGTAGATGCTGATGATATGGCCGGTGAAATGGTAAGACTCGCAAGAGAACAAACGGAAAGCGCAGGCAAGACCGAAGGCTTCAATGCTGATGAGCTTACAAAACTATATGAGACAATAGCTCTTGGAGCATTAAAGTTCTACCTGCTGCGTGTAGACCCTAAGAAGAAAATGATCTTCGACCCTAAAGAGTCAATAGACCTGCATGGCTATACTGCTACATTCATACAGTATGCTCATGCGCGTATCTGTTCTATACTCAGGAAAGAGAATGTGCCAATGGCACCTGGTGCTTCACGTTTCCAGTCATTCGAACAGGCTACTGATCTTGCGCCATTGGAGAAAAGCATTATACTGACACTAGAGCAATATTCATCTGTGCTTTCAGAGTCTGCAGATGAGTTCAACCCGTCATCTATATGCAACTATGCTTTCCAGCTGGCTCAGTTGTTCAATACTTTTTATGATGCACACAGCATCTCTAAGGCAGAGAGTGAAGAGAAGAAAGAATTAAGATTGATCATTATTGTAATGACGGCATCGGTGCTGCGTCATGCCATGAGGCTGATGGGTATTGCGCTTCCGGAAAAAATGTAATGTACCTGCAGATTTGACAACTTTTCAAAAGTTGTCAAATCTGACTGAGCCGCTACGGCACATATTCGGATTCACTCATTCCGCTGCCGCGTTCTATTCTTCCGCAGCCTGCATAACGCCTGTGCCAGTACCGGTCATTCATATTGCTGATCACCACACCGTGTGACGATGATGCATGAACGAAATAACCATTGGCCAGGTACACCCCCACATGCGATATACGGAACCTGCGTATCCTGAAAAATACAAGGTCACCTTGTACAGCGTCTTCTACATGTTTAATACGATCACAGCTCCTGTGTTGCATCCTTACAGTGCGCAGCAGGTCTACTCCGTATATATCCTCGTATAGCTTTTGTGAAAACCCGGAACAGTCTATTCCATCTATATCGGTGCCTCCCCATTTATAGGCTGTGCCATACCATTCGTCCACAAACCGGTACAGGGGCAGATTGCTCATGTCCTTCGGGTTCATAGCTATCATCTGTGCGTATCGGGTGATGAGCGAATCAGTTTCTTCAGGCAGCATTTCCTGGCCCTCGGCTGCTATTCGTTCATTTTCACGGGCGGTATCCTTTACAGGCTCAGGTATTGCTTTGGTTGCAGCCTTGTTCTTTTTAGTAACGGCAGGCACAATATCCGCCGGCATATTGGGATTGGTATAAGTAATAAAGTGTGGCTCCTCGGCCGCTTTATTCACTTCCGGTTTTGCAGGTAATGTATTTATGGTAGTAACGGTTTTATTGCTTTTCTCCAGTTCATTAGCCGCAACCGTCCTATGGGTATTGTGCGCTTTTATATACACACTGTCAATAAATTTAGGGGTATTCGTTTTCTTAACAGCTACTGCCGGACGAACAGGTACGCGCTTATTGGTTTGGCAACCGGCGAAAAAAAAAGACAAGACGATGCATGCGAAGGAGAACAGCAGTAAACGTTTCTTCATTGGCATGCATTTTCAGCCTTAAAGTAATAATATATTACCAAAGAAAGAAACTAAACGGCACAATGCGTGTGGTATTTTAGTTATATGAAGAAAAAATAAGCGCATTCAAAATGAATTTAAAAATATTAATACAAACGCTGGATAAAAGAACAGTCATGGTTCGACGAAGCCTAATGCCCGTGGCTCATGATCACCCCATCGGCCATTTCTATGATACGGTCAGAGCGTTTTGCGAAATCCTCATCATGAGTTACAGTAATAAGTGTCTGTCCCAGTTCTTTCGACAGTTTCTGGAACAGGTCAAATACAATACCGGTATTTTTAGAGTCCAGGTTACCGGTAGGCTCATCGCCCATTATTATTGCCGGGTCATTAATAAGTGCCCTGGCTATAGCTACACGTTGCTGCTGTCCGCCCGATAGTTTATTGGCTTTTTTCAATGCCTGCTCCTCTACTCCAAACATCTTCAGCTTTTCATAAGCCTTCGCCTCTATTTCCTTAGGCGACAGTTTGCCCAGTCTTAGTGCAGGTATCATTACATTTTTGAGACAGGTAAAATCGGGTAGCAGGTAGTGGAACTGAAATACAAAACCTATGGACTCATTACGTAATGCCGCCAGTGAGTTCAAAGATCTGCCTGTAGCTTTTACGCCGTTTATCTCCAGGTCACCTTCATAGTCTGTATCCATGGTAGACAGTACATACAGCAGGGTAGACTTGCCACAACCGGACTTGCCGACTATTGATACGAACTCTCCCTTTTTTACTTCCAGCGATATGTTTTTCAGTACCTGCTGTTTTACAGGGTCATGAAAGAACTTGTTGACGTTGTTGGTCTTTAATGCTATGTCTGCCATTATCCGCGTATTATGGTTACTGGGTCTACTTTTGCCGCCTTACGTGCAGGGAAGAAACCCGCAGCCACGGTTGTTATAATGCCGAAGCACAATGCTTCTATATAATGAGGTACGTAAAAAGACATAGGGAGATATTTCAGTGTGCCGGCGCCAATGTATATCCTTGACACCATGTAGGTGATACTGAAGCCAACACAGATACCTACTATGCCACCCATGAGGCCAATATAGATAGCCTGTTGTAAAAATATGCTGGTTACAGACTTACCTGAGAACCCGATAGCTTTCAGTATCGCTATCTCCTTTATCTTTTCATAGATGGTCATGTTCAGTATGTTGTATATCCCGAAACCTGCTACCAATAGTATTACGCCAATTACCGAATTAAGAATGATGGCCCTGATCTTAAAGGCTGCCTTAAGCTGTTCATTGGCCTGCACCCAGTCTTCTGCTTTGTACCCTGTAAGTGTTTCCAGCTCACGCGCCACCTTTGGTGCATTGTTGTAGTCTTTCAGGTTTATCTTTATCTCAGTTACATAACTGCGATCCTTGCCTACAAGGTTCTGCGCCTGTACTATATTGGCATAAGATCTTGTTTCGTCCAGCTGTTTTACGGTCGTAGCAAATATGCCAACCACTTTCATAACTATAGGGCTGCCTGTGCCTGAAGTCACTGTTATATTATCGCCAACATGCAGGCTCAGTTTATCAGCAATGCCTTTGCCTATCAGCAGGCCGTTGTTCACACGGTTCAGGTCGTGCAGGTTGCCGGTTACCATATTGCTCTGCACATCAAACATTTCATTTTCCTCTTCTATGCTCACGCCTACCACATTGCCGTTTATCTGCACACTGCCACTGGTGTAGATGACATTGGTGGTTACCTGTGGTGTTACAAATGTTACCTCCGGGTTATTGCTCACCTGTTTTATAATGCCGTAAGGATTGGTAAGTCCCTGCGACTGTATCAGTTGCTTGGGGTTGCTCAATATCTTTACAGAGGGGTCGTTGAAGAAAGAGGTAAGCATGTGATTGTCCGCAACTTTATTCTCACTGTACAATCTTATATGTGGTGTGCTGTTGAACGACATTTTTTCAAAATAGTCATTCGTTCCTTTCATCAGTGACTGCATGAAAATGAACATGGATATCCCGAACATAACGCCCAATGAAGCCACAAGCGTCTGTTTCTTTCTTGCAGAAAGATAAGTAAGCGCTATTTCCGTATTTACACTGATTTTCATGTTTTAATGATATTAATGGTAAGCCCCGGAACAAGGTCCCGCTTTTTCAGCGGGAGGGGGGTGGGGTTTCTTTACTTCAGTTTCGCGATCTTATCATTCACCGTTATTCCACTCAGCACCTCTATCCACTGGTCAGAGACTATACCTGTTGTAATTGCCACTGTATCTATCTTCTTATCTTTTTTCACAAGCACCTTATTGCCATTCATCACATACACATGAGGTATGAGCAGCACATTTTCTTTCTTATTGGTAACAATGTTTGCCTGTAGCTGTGTACCGGATATCAATCCTTGTATCTCCTGCACAAACCGTGCTTCTACTTTGTATGACTGCGACTTCTCATTAAAGTGCGGGTATATCTTACTGATGCGTGCTTCGTAGGTCTTGTTCTTTTCAGTATTCAGCTCCACAAGTACCTGTTGGCCTGCATGTATCTTGCTGATGCTGCCTTCCTCCACATCCAGGTTGATGACTATTGAGTCAGGATTGCCCAGTTGAGCTACTTGCTCGCCACGACGAACAAGGTCGCCCTGCTTTTTATAGATCTGGTATACTTTGCTGTTGCCTATCGCCTGCAGGTTATAATATTGGTTGCCTGCAACAGCGTTCTGCAATTGTGCCTGGGTATTCGTCAGGTCTTGCTTTACCTTATTTGCTGTCGCCCGGTAGTTTTCCTGTGCAGACTGGTATGCGCTCAGAGAGCTTTGGTAGTTCAGCCGTGCATTGTCCAGGTCTTGTTTCGATACTGAGTTGGTAGTATACAGTTTTTCGTAACGCTGCTGTGTTGCAGAGTCTGTTTGTAGTTTTATCCTGGCGGCATCTATCTGTGCTTTTATCTGCAGCAGGGCAGGGGAGTTTCCGGCTGCACTTATCTGTGCGTATTGCACATTTGTTTCCGCTATTTTTACCTGTGTGTTCTGCTGGCGGTTATCCAGTTGGAACAGCAATTGCCCGTCTTTTACAAGGTCGTTTTCCGTTACATAGCTTTTTACTATAAAGCCGTCAGACAGTGAGGTAAGTGTATAGGCATCTTTAGGCTCTATACTGCCCGATGCGAATACGGCTTCCGTTACCGGGCCATTTTTAGGCGATGTCTCATCAAATTTAGGCTTACATGCTGTAGCTGATAGCAGCAGTAACATGGCCAGGGAAGTGATCTGTTGTTTCATTAGAATGATTGTTGGCGGATCTTTACCTGGTATAGCTGCACGAGCATATCAGATAAACTGTTTAAGTAATGGTTTTGATAATCGATATAATCTTTAAAAGCATTCAGCCGTTCGTCCAGCGACACTATACCTGCTTCATACCTGTTTGATATATGGGTGTAGTTATTGAAAGAGAGCTTCATTACTTCCTGTGTCTTGCTGAGCACTGCTATTGCCTTCTGGTAATTCAGGCGTATGTTCTCATCGTTTATTGCAGATTGTTTTTGGGCATAGTCATACTGTTCCATGCTTTCTTCATAGTTCAGCTTGCTTCTTTTACTCTGGAACAGTCTGCCGCCACTGGAGAAAAGAGGTATTGATGCCTGTAGCGACCAGTATTGTGCAGGATACCAGCCTGCAGCCCCGGTAGCCCCGCTAAACGGTTCGAATTTCTTGTCGTACCGCTGGCCGGTGTAGTTATAGAGTACGTTAATGCTTGGAGCAAATGCACTGTTCGTCATCCTGTATTGGGTCAGGCTTAGCTTTGTTCTCCATAGCGCCAGCCGTAGCGACGGATCTTCTGAGAAAGTCCCTGTCGGTTCTATATTAAAGTTGGCTGGCATTGACGCATCTATATTTAAAGAATCACTTACAGATAGACCAAGTAAGGCTTTTAGATTATTTCTTGCAGTACGCATCTGGTACTGTGCGCTTATTTGTGTTTGTTGTGCACGTGCCAGGTTTATTTTGGCTATATCAGTATTGGCTTCATTCAGTGTTCCTTCTTTGTACTTATTGTTTACAGATGTAGCTACAGAGTCAGCTGCTTTTACAGTTTCGTCGGCCAGTCTTGCCGCTTCCTGCATCAGCAGGTAAGAGTAGTATTGAGTTGCTATTTGCTGGTACACATATTTTCGGGTGCTGGCCAGCGAGTCTTTATTCATATCTTCTGTCTGTGCCGCCATTCGGGCATTATAGAAGTTCTGCAGGTTCAGGATGTTCATTTGTGCATTGGCGCCAGCCACGTATGCATATTGTGATCCGAAACTTACAGGGCCACCCGGCACACCTGGTATGATTCCCGCAGGTAGTATTGTTACCGGTAATTGTATGTTGTCTGTGTAAGATGCAGTTGCATTCGCCTGAGGTAGCAGTGCGCTGTATGCCTGCCTTTTTGAGTAGGTGGATTTGTCCAGCTCATACTTTATGGTCTTGATATTGATATTGTGTGTGTCTGCGTATTTCCATATATCTTCTACAGAGCGGAATACGACCTGCCCGTCTGACACACGTTGCGCCAGCAGCAGGACTATTAAAATGATCACCTTTTTGAACATGGTCTGTTTTGTTCGGTTATTGTGTAAATATTTATTCTTCTGCATGGCCACTCATCATGATCGCTTTTATCCAGATGGGTATCAGCTTTTTTCTTTCCTCCATTAATATGTTGAACGCTGCTACATCAATCCCCGTTCTGTTTCTTATCATCGGGCTGCCAATGAATGGAAATATGGTCAATGAAACTATGTTCATGAGCATATGTACCGGGTTGAATGCAGGCATCTTTGTTTTTGCCGCCATTTCTTTCCATTGTATGAGCATGTAAGGCATTTCCTGGATGCTCTTGTCTATCCCTAGCTTGTCTACCAGTTTTTGTGGGTCTGCATTTACCTCATTCAGTACAAACATTGGGAGGTTAGGATTCTCAATGAGCATATCTATATAATGACTGATCAGTATTTGCAGCTTCTCTTGCAGTGTGGTATTCCTGTCATTTACAATGCCCATTATGCTGTACACAAATGTCTGTATGTGTTCCAGCATAATGATGTCAAATAATTTCTCCTTGCTTCTGAAGTAATAGTTGATAAGCGCAAGATTGAACCCTGACTCTTCAGCAATATCCCGGGTCCGGGTTGCCGCATAGCCTTTTTTAGTGAATACCCGCCTGGCAGCATTTTTTATTAGCTCTTCCGTCGATTGGTTTTTCTCTATGGTTTCTTTCGCTTTCATATTTACGACGCAAAGGTAAAACTAAAAAAATGATTTAAACAACTTATTTAATCAAATGATTAAAATTATTTCAAAAAAAATAGAAACGATAATAAAATATTGCCATAAACGAAGAACGCCTCCCAATTGGGAGGCGTTCAAATATATTTACCGTAACATCTCCCTCTCCTTCGGAGTGCCTGCTAAGGCACGAGCGTAGCTCAAGGGGGAGAGGCTTTTACTTATTCCACAAAGATGGCTCACTGCCATCTATTGCTGTGTAGTAACCGAAGTCATTTACAAGGCCGGTAGCAGTATCAATGATCTCATACGCCATAGATATACGGCCATACTGGCCATAAGTAACATCGCTGAACATATAGCCCTGGCCAAATAATACCTTTCCTTCATACTGCTGGTTAGGTATGAATACTGTATCATTAGATACATATCCTTTTATTGGGGTATTAAAGTAGTTGTAGAAGTTATAAATAAGTACATCAGTAACATTTTTACCTTTCTTAATTGTAACAGGATATTGCGCAGCTTCTGTATTTGAACCTTTTTCAAATACTGTCCAGTGCCCTTCAAATTTATCGCGTGACGCAGTTTCACAGTTAGAGCCTTCATAACCTGATGGGCATATGCATGCACCACTGTTACAAACACCGCCATTGGCACATACTATTGTTTTGCACTTGTCCCTGTTGCATGAAGTGTACACTACAGCAACAAAAGCGGAGCACGTCACTACTGCGGAAAGAAGTATGGTTTTCAAACGGTTTTTCATTATCATCAACATGTTTTTAAAAAAGGTGTATGACCAAAAACAACTATAAAATCAAAATAAATAAAAAAATATACTACCGCTTTCCGGTAATAATGCTCTTTTACAAGGGATAAATATATTTCATTATAGGGACTAAACTAAAGAAAAGGAAAAATATTTTTTTATTTTATTTTTCCATATCGGCTTTATAAGCCTTTATGCCTTTGTAAATAGCCATAGCTACTTCCATTTGCCCGCTATCTGAGTTTAGGTATCTTTCTTCTTCCACATTGGTAATAAAACCTATTTCCACCAGTACGCCGGGCATTGCGCTGCCAGCCAGCACCTCCAGGTTCATTTGTTTTACTCCCAGGTCTGGTCGGCCTTGTGCAGCAAACTGCTCCTGTATCTTACTGCCAAGTGATATGCTCTTACTCAGGAAAGCCTGTGAGTATTGCGATATAATGATCGCTGTCTGTGGATCGTCTTCATTTAGTAAGCCGGGCTCATTGGTCACGTTCTCGCTGTACTCACCTATAGCATTCTCTTTCTGGTAGTTTCTGCGAAGTCCGAGAACGTAAGTTTCTACACCTGCACGCTTGGTCTCATGGTGCTTTATCAGGCGATATATCGGTTGTTTTACTTTTTTGCCTCTGCGCTTTACGGTCTTATATCCTTCCAGCACTTTTGTATAGGTAAAAGGAGTAGAGTTGACATGTACTGCTATGAACAGGTCTGCATTAGCCTTATTTGCTATTTCGTGGCGCGACTGCAGTGACGGATAATCATCAATGGTACGGGTATAAATGACCTCTACCTGTTTCATGCTGTCTGCCATTATCCGGCCCACTTTTTTTGTAACTGCAAGGGTTATGTCTTTTTCACTGGAAAAAGCACCTCTTGCACCTCCGTCGGTGCCGCCATGCCCGGCATCTATAACTACCTTATTCAGCTTTTTGCCTTTGGCAATAAGTAAATAGGGCGTTGATAATAATAATATGAGTAGTATTGATCTGATTCGCATAATGTTTCACAAAAGATTAAATATTCAATGTATTCAAACCTCGCGCTCAAATAGCTATTTTTGCCACGTTCATGAACCTAAGCGGTAAATTTATTCCAAAATTTCCATCTATGCATTGCTTTACCCTGTGTATGGCAGTCATTTTTATATTCTTTATAACAAATAAGGGATATTGCCAGGTGGATATGACCGGTCATATAACAGGCCAGGGATATACCAAAGATCCGCTGGTAAAAGATTCAACAGCTATTAAAGACACGTTAGCAATAAGAGATAGCTTAAGTTCAGACACATTATTTGTTACCGACTCTCTTGGAAAACGAAAGATGGCCGGCGTGACAGATACAAACGCCTCTAAAAAACAGGCTATGGAGGAATCGTTAGGAATTAAGATTTCCAAAGACGCATTACCCTCTGTGGTTAAGTCAGAGTCGCGTGACTCGGCTATAATGGACATGAAGAAGAACCTGTTTTACTCTTATGGTAAGGCACAGGTCAATTATGAAGACCTTCAGCTGAATGCAGGTCAGATAGTCTTTGAGCAAGGTTCAAATATTGTGTCGGCAGCTCCATATGAAGCGGAAAAAGACACGACGGAAAAGGAAACATTTGCCCAAGGCAAAGAAAAATTCACCTTCGATTCCCTTCAATACAATTTTAAAAGCAAGCGCGCTATCGTGCGAAATGTACACTCCCAATATGGAGAAGGCTTTGTATACAGTGAACAGGTGAAGCGAAACCCCGATCAGAGCATTTTTGGTGCGCATAGTATATATACCACATGTGCCTTAGATACACCTCACTTTGGCATCTATGCCGACAGGATAAAAGTGATACCCGGCAGAGTTATCGTTTCCGGCCCTGCAAACCTGAGGATAGAAGGTATTCCAACACCATTGTTTCTGCCATTTGGTTTGTTTCCTGTTTCTCAAAAACAGAAGTCAGGGTTTATACTGCCTACCTATACAATAGAAGAACAACGTGGTCTGGGTCTGTTGAACGGTGGCTATTATTTCTATATCAATGATCATGTCGATTTCCTGGCACAATCAAATATATACTCTAAGGGTAGTTATGGGCTTAGCGGCATCAGCAACTATAATTATATATACCACTACAGTGGGGCTATCAACTTTTCTTATGCCAAGAATAAGTATGGCGAGGTATATGAACCGGGAGCCCAGGTGAAAAAAGACTTCCTGCTCAACTGGCGTCATCAGTCCGATGGCAAGTCTGTTCCTGGGCAGAGCTTTAATGCTTCTGTTCAGTTAGGTACTTCTTCTTTCTATTCCAATAACAGCTACGATGCAAACCAGATCCTGCAAAACCAGTACTCGTCGAATATCAGCTATTCCAAAAGCTGGCAGGGTACGCCATTAGGGCTTACTATAAGTGCATTGCATAACCAGAATACGGCGACAAAGCTGGTCAATGTTACCCTTCCGTCCATCAACTTTCACGTCACACAGCTGAACCCTTTCCAGAGCAAGAATGACGTAGGTTCTCACTGGTATGATAAGATCACCACCAGTTATTCTATGGATGCGCTCAACAGAACAAGTTTTTATGATACAGCATTCCACATCAATAAGTTGGGGTTAACAGATTTTCAATCAGGTGTACACCATAGCATCCCGGTAAGTGCTTCTTATACATTGCTGCGTTACATCAATACATCTTTCAGTGTCAACTACAATGAATACTGGCTTACAGACAGGTTGATCCAGCAATATAGTTACGCACATAAGAAAATGGATAGCTTTGATTCCCGTGGTTTTTTTGCCGCAAGGTCTTTCGATGCAGGTGTGAATTTCTCTACCCGTATATACGGTATGAAAATGTTCAAAAAGGGTGGACTGAAAGGTATAAGGCATGTACTTACCCCAAACGTCGGATATACATACCATCCTGATTTCGGCGATGCGCCATTTAATTATTACTACCATCAACGATTGGATAGTAATAATAATTTCCAGTACCAGTCTCCTTATGTTACTTCTATAGTGGGTACTCCGCCATTGGGTAAAGTAGGGTCGGTCAATTTTGGACTCGGTAATAACCTGCAGATAAAAGTAAGGTCAGCAAAAGACACAGTTTCCGGCTTTAAGAATGTAACATTGATTGATGCCTTCAACATAAGTTCCGGTTACAATATTGCCGCAGATTCATTTAACTGGAGCAATATCAGTATGTCGTTTGCTACCAATGTGCTTAATAAGATCAGTATTAGTGCTAACGCTTCTTTTGATCCGTATAAATTTGATTATAACAGGGGTATAAGGGAAAAGGAAACAATGTATGAGAAAGGGGAAGGTATAGGTCGGTTTACCAATGCTAACATTGCTGTAGGGTCAAACTTTCACTCAAAGCCTGCCGGTGGAGCAAGGAATCCTACAAATAGCGAAGAATATGCAAGGGTAATGCGCAATGCCGGTTATAACGATTACGTGGATTTCAACATCCCATGGAGCTTTAATTTCAGCTATTCCATGACTGCCAGTAAAAACTATACAGGGCAGATCACTAAAAGGGACACACTGGTAGTTACCCATTCCCTGACGTTTGATGGAGATCTGCAGCTTACTAAAAGATGGAAACTGACAGTCGGCAGTGGTTATAACTTCAACGAGAAGGCTTTATCACTTACCAATCTCAACCTGTACCGCGACCTGCATTGCTGGACCATGCACTTGCAGACTTATCCGTTTGGCCCCCGCAAGAGCTTTAGTTTCACCCTCAATGTGAAATCAGCCGTACTGCAGGACCTGAAGCTGGTAAAAAGAAGAGATTTCAGGGATACCCCGAATTAGCTATTTACATGATATAAGACTATGCGCTCAATATGTGAATAACATAGTAATAAATAGTAAATCAAAAATCACTCCTTCTTTTTACATTTGCCCTCCAATTGACTATTTTTGCAGCCTCAATATTTAATAATAATAAATCATAATTATGGCGATCGTTGATCTTGTAATGCCGAAAATGGGTGAAAGTATAATGGAGGCTACCGTGCTGAAATGGCATAAAGCGCCCGGCGACCATGTGAAAATGGACGAGACCTTACTGGATATAGCTACTGATAAAGTAGACAGCGAAGTGCCTTCTACCGTTGCCGGTGTTATTACAGAGTTGCTCTACCAGGTAAATGATGTGGTGCCTGTAGGTTCCGTAATAGCCAGGATAGATTCAGGTGGTGCCGCTGCCGCTCCGGTAGCTGCTGCGCCTGCAGCTGCAAACAATGCTCCTCAGCCAGCGCCACAAGCTGCTGCTCCTGTGCAACAGGCTGCTGCACCTGCTCCGGCAGTGGAAAATAACGGAGCTCGTTTTTACTCACCACTGGTGCTCAATATAGCAGGCCAGGAAGGAGTAAGTATGGCTGAGCTGGAAAGCATGCCGGGTACAGGCAATGAAGGCCGTGTGACCAAGAAAGATATACTCAGTTATGTAGCTAACCGTGGCAATGCTGCTCCGCAGCAGGCCGCGCCGGTAGCGCAACCAGCCGCTGCACCTGTATCTGCTGCTCCTGCAGTAGCTGCCCCTGCTGCACCAAAAGCACCGGTAACAGGCAATGTAGAGATCATAGAAATGGACCGTATGCGCAAGCTGATAGCTGATCATATGGTACGCAGCAAGCACACATCCCCCCACGTTACCAGCTTTACAGAGGCTGATGTGACCAATATAGTAAAGTGGAGGGAAAAGGTGAAAGGACCATTTGAGAAGAAGTATGGTGAGAAGATAACCTTCACGCCTATATTCTTCGAAGCGATAGCCAATTGCATCAAGAAGTACCCGATGATCAACAGCAGCCTTGATGGCGACAGGATCATTGTAAAGAAAGATATAAACCTGGGCATGGCCACAGCGCTGCCTACCGGCAACCTTATAGTGCCTGTAATTAAGAACGCTGAAACAAAGAACCTGCTGGGCCTTACCAGGGACGTAAATGCCCTGGCCAATGCAGCAAGGAACAATAAGCTGAAAGCTGATGATACACAGGCAGGTACATTTACTGTGACCAATGTGGGTACTTTCGGTAGCCTTATGGGTACGCCTATTATCAACCAGCCACAGGTAGCTATATTGGCACTGGGTGTTATTAAGAAGCGCCCTATGGTGGTAGAAACACCTGATGGCGATGTAATAGCTATACGCCACATGATGTACCTGTCACTCAGCTACGATCACCGTATCGTTGATGGTTCATTGGGTGCCAGCTTCCTTACCGCGGTAGCTAACGAACTGGAAGCTTTTGACAAGAACAGGGAGCTGTAGTAGCAAGAGCGGAATTTATAACAAAATACACGAAACGGCCTGCAATATTATTGCAGGCCGTTTTTCATTTCTGTATTGCTATAGTTACACCTTTTTTCGTTCCCGCATCATAAATATTTTGTAAAAAAAGAAACAGAATAAAATAAATTTTTTCGTTAGAAAAATTGTACTTTAGACAAAGGCAGGCATTGAGGGGAAATAAACAGCCGACTAAATTTGTTTATGTGGTAAAAAGCTGAAGAATGGCTACAATAGCGGTTTTTGATGGTTTTTATAGTTTTGTTTGATGAAAAATAATTGTTGTAAAACGGCTGAATGAAGCGATAGGCAAGGGTTATGAAAATAATTTCTGAAACGGCAAAAAAATGTTTCAACTTTTTAAACCTCATTCTGTAAGTTTTGGTAAACAAACAATAGCGAAATGATTTTTTTTTTCAACAAAATGTTAGCAATTTCGTTCCCCCGCTGAAAAAAAGCAGGAATGCCGGAACAGAGCGAGAAAATGAGTTGGGGAGTAGGAGGAAATAAAAAGAAATTAGTAAAAGGGGAGAATACAATACCCCGGTGAATGGAAGTAGTTTCCGGACGCGAAAAATTGTTGCTCTTGTTGCGGTTTTTTTTAATCAATTTGAATAACTCGATGAACGTTGTTTCATAATATGGATAAACATCTTTACAATACTACTAACAATGTTTTAACCGAAGCAGAACAACTATGGGAGAAATGTTTGAATATCATAAAGGATAATGTGAATTGGCGCACGTACCAGACATGGTTCGAGCCAGTGAAGGCGGTTGGCCTTAATGATAATGTACTGACGTTGCAGGTGCCAAGCCAGTTTTTTTACGAGTGGCTGGAAGAACATTATGTAGAGCTTTTAGGCAAAACAATAAAACGTGTACTGGGCAGGGTAGGTCGCCTGGAGTATCGCATTATGATGGAGAGTGCTTCATCGCAGCGCAATAACCCGGCATCTGTGAATATGCCCGGCAGTACGCACCCAAAACCACTAAAGGATAATAACTACGTGGACATGCCGCTGAAATGGGATG
Source organism: Flavipsychrobacter sp. (assembly GCA_025963465.1). GTDB lineage: Bacteria > Bacteroidota > Bacteroidia > Chitinophagales > Chitinophagaceae > Nemorincola. The sequence goes on along the minus strand of JAOQAP010000258.1, from coordinate 2,213 downwards.
ATCCGCACAATATAAAGACACCATATGCTATACCGGGCCTGAAGCGCATGCAGATAGACCCGCAGCTGAATGGTAACTACATATTTGAGAACTATGTAGAAGGTGATTGCAACCGTGTAGCCCGCTCTGCAGGCATTCATGTGGCGCAAAAGCCGGGTGCTACCTCCTTCAACCCCCTGGTGGTGTTTGGCGGTGTGGGCTGGGGTAAGACCCACCTGGTACAGGCAATAGGCAACGAGGTGCGCAGGCTGCATCCTAATAAGTCTGTACTTTATGTCAGCGCTGAACAGTTAATAAACCAGTTCATAGATCATTACAAGAACAACGAAGTAAACGATTTTATCCACTTCTATCAGCTGATAGATGTGCTGATCATGGATGATATTCACTTGTTCGTATCTGCGGTAAAGACACAGGATGTGTTCTTTGCTATATTCAACCATCTGCACCAGAGCGGCAAGCAGATAATACTCACCAGTGATACCTCACCAAGGGATATGGAAGGTATGCAGGAACGCCTGCTGAGCCGTTTCCGCTGGGGACTGAACGCCGATATACAGGCGCCGGACTTTGAGACCCGCAAAGCAATACTACAGGTGAAGATGCGCCAGGAAGGTCTGGAGATACCGGATGAAGTAGTAAAGTATATTGCATACAACATACAAAGCAATGTGCGTGAGCTGGAAGGCGCACTGATAGCATTGTTTGCACAGGCTACCCTGAATAAGAAAGAAATAGACATAGATCTTGCCAAGCGCGTGATGAAGAACTTCGTGAAGACGGCTGCAAGGGAAATGACGATAGAGAACATACAAAAACTGGTTTGCGATTACTACCATGTATCTTACGAGCGCCTGCTGACCAAAACGCGTAAGCGCGAGGTGGTACTGGCCCGCCAGATAACTATGTACTTTGCCAAGAAGTTTACCAAGCAGTCATTGAAGACCATAGGCGACCACTTTGGCGGCTTTGACCATACTACGGTGATACACTCCTGCCAGACGGTAGAAAACCTGATGGAGACGGATACAGAGTATAAAGAGAACCTGCTGGAGATACAGCAAAAGGTGCAACTGGCCAGCATCTAAGCGTATCATATACCATCGCATTTAACTCATGAGCACATGGCAACAAGATAAATGTAAGAATTTTGGAGTTTTAGGTATTTAGTATTTGCAGAATTGCACATAATCATTACCTTTGCAGTCCCTTAAAACAAAGAATACACATAGGCAAAGGCTTATGCTGAAATAATAGGTGAGGTGGGAGAGTGGCCGAATCCAATAGTTTGCTAAACTGTCGTACGCCTTAAAGTGTACCGCGAGTTCGAATCTCGCCCTCACCGCTGATGAAATTGAAGTACCGGAAACAGTGAACGGCTTGTTCACTTAGTTTAACAAGGATCGGGGAGTAGCGCAGGCCGGTAGCGCACCTGGTTTGGGACCAGGGGGTCGCAGGTTCGAATCCTGTCTCCCCGACTTACAGAAAGCTCAGCAGCAATGCTGGGCTTTTTTGTTTTGTACTACATATCTAAGTGCGCAATTTTTGCCGTCATTTTTTTATCGGCGCTGCAATAAACGCTGTGTGGTGTGAATCAATGACCTACGATAAAATGCCGCTGAAATTATTGCCTGATTCTTGCGCACCGTTGCCCAGAAACTGCGCAATGTACTCGTTGTCTTGCTTTTTTTTCGTGCTGTAATATAATTCTAAATCATCACTGACCGTATGTTCGTTCTCCAGGAAGAAGGACTGAGCGAGCACCTGGCAGCCCAAGCCCATCTCTTCGAAGGGCTGCTGCTGCGGTGCATCAGCTGTAATTTCTTCTTCCTCTTCTTCTTCCTGGCTATTGTCTGAAGTGGCAAGTGGGGTGTCTTCTTCTTGCTGCATTTCAATGTCTTTATCTTCTTTGCGGGAACGAGTGAGCTCATTAAGTATGGCACGGCGATACTCATTGCGCGGTGGGATGGGGCACTGTGGATATACTTCTTCCCCCGGCGGAAGGGAACTTATTTCTTCTTCTGTGGGCAGCTCCATGCCTGCTCTTTCGTAGGCCGCTATAACATCGGGGTCAGAGAAATATTGTTCACGGGCATCTATCTGTTGTTCTGTATTGTCTGCAGGGAGCCATGGAATGCGGCCGCCGATGCCTGTGAGCTGCGGTGGCGCTACATGATGTGCATATATTTCTGCACGGGAGGAGATATACTCTT
>JAOQAP010000222.1 GCA_025963465.1 Flavipsychrobacter sp. | reverse complement strand
GGCCATATAGCCAGCACAGTAGATAACAACCATTTCAGATTGAAAGAGTTACTATCCTCATTTTTATTTTTAAAGTCGCTTACAGCAGGTGTAGTGCTCCCTTCCATTTATAATTATTTATTACTATTTAATAGATTTGAAGATCACAATAAGTGAAGCGATAGACACCAAAGATGATAATATACCTAAGTTACGGATAACTGTATTGTCGCTATTCTGTATTTTATACTTATTAGGCTCTACGATCAACACATCGTGCTGCTTGAGATAAAAATAAGGCGACTGGAATATTTTACTTGAATTCATGTCGAGGCGAACGAATTTTTTATCATTACCTTCCGTTCTTATCAATAAGACATTGTCTTTTTTTGCAGTCAGCGGCAGGTCGCTTGCCAAAGCTATGGCATCCAGCACACTCACTTTTTCACTCGGTACCGATATTTTGCCCGGGTGGTTCACATCTCCCAGCATCTCTATATCAAAGTTGGCTATCCTTACATTCACGACCGGATTGTTATAAAACTCCTTGGCTTTCTGCTTGATCACCTCTCTTGCTTCCGAGGTAGTAAGCCCGGCAACCTTTACAAAACCGATGAGGGAAAGCTCCACATAACCATTCTTATCTACGAGGAATCCGTTCAGCTCATTAAATGTTCCTACGGCATTGGTAGTAATAGGCGAGTTGCTCGAATTTTGCGTGACAGTCTGTAATGTAATGGCTAAATTGTCATTACTTTCGATCTTAGGATCTGTATAAGGAATAGCATGGATAACAAAAGGATCTACCAGGGTATCGGGCAGGTCGTTAAAATAACGGGCCTTTTTAATTGAAACGCATGAAGTCATTAAGTTACATGAAACAAATAACAATAAAAGACCAGAACTGAACCAGTTCCGCCAACCAGATTTATGCATTTCTAAAAAAATTTTACCAAAAATAGTTTAAAATAAGATAAAATAAAAAAAGTGGCCCAAATAAGCCACATTAAAGGCTTACACCGCTTTTGAAAGGGTAATTTTTTATAGCCGGAAGTACATTATATATCTGTAAAATAAAATACAAAAATATATTTATAAATTAAAGCCTTCCGCTTACAATTTCTTTATCGAGGCATCCTTTAATATCATAGATGATACCGCCTGTCTTCACTTTTTTCTTCCAGTCGGTACCTGTAAAGTCTTTGTGCGCCACGGCCAGTACTATTGAATCAAATATTTGTTCTTCAGGAAGCGTAGTAATGATGTCTATTCCATACTCATGCGCCACATCTTCTGCCTTTGCCCAGGGGTCGTAAATGGTGAGGTCTACGCCATAAGCCACCAATTCCTTTATAATATCTACCACCCTGGTATTGCGCACATCAGGGCAGTTCTCTTTGAATGTGATACCCAGCAAGAGGATATTTGCCCCCTTTACCGGTACATCATTTTTTATCATCAGCTTCACTATCTCATGAGCTATGTATAGTCCCATTCCGTCATTCAGGCGACGGCCAGCCAGTATTATTTCCGGGTGATAGCCCACTTCCTGGGCCTTTTGCGCCAGGTAGTAAGGATCAACCCCTATGCAATGCCCGCCTACCAGACCGGGCTTGAATGGCAGAAAATTCCATTTTGTAGCCGAAGCCTCTAATACCTCGTGCGTATCTATATCCAGCCGGTTAAATATCTTGGCCAGCTCATTCACAAAGGCAATATTGATATCTCTTTGCGAGTTCTCTATGACTTTGGCAGCCTCTGCAACCTTTATGCTTGGTGCCTTATGCGTGCCGGCAGTTATAATTGTCTTGTACAGATCATCTATCCTTGTTGCGGCTTCAGGCGTAGAGCCTGAAGTGATCTTTTTGATCTTTGCTACAGTATGCAGCTTATCTCCCGGGTTGATACGCTCAGGGGAATAACCGCAAAAGAAATCTGTATTGAATTTTAATCCCGATACTTTTTCCAGTACAGGTACGCACTCATCCTCTGTTACACCCGGGTACACGGTAGACTCATAGACCACCATATCTCCCTTTTTCAACACCTTGCCCACCGTTTCGCTGGCTTTGTACAGTGGTGTCAGGTCGGGGCGGTTATTCTTATCTACCGGGGTAGGTACCGTTATAATGTACACATTGCACTTGCTTATATTATCTGTTACATCTGTACAGTACAGGCCATTATTACCGGATGGCACTTCCTGCCTGATAACGCTTTGCAGCAATGGTTCTTCCACCTCCAGCGTTATGTCCATACCGCTTTGCAGCTCACCAATGCGCTTTTTATTTATATCAAAGCCTACTACAGGATAGTATTTACTGAACTCTACAGCCAGCGGCAACCCTACATAACCCAAGCCTATGACACTGATGCAATACGATGAATTTTCCATGAAACGGTATGAAATGATATTATGGCAATGTTTGTAAATATATTAACTACTCACACTATTAATAACGTGGGTCAAAAATATACTTTTTTAACAAACAGACTGTAAATGTAATTTTTTTATAGGCAAAAAAGAAAGTGTGTACGAGCGGAATCAGCCGAGTGAATTAATAAAACCTGCCATTTCGCCACCGGAGCAAGTAGTTCAGCAGTATAAATCAGGAGATAAAAAGGCACCTTATACAAGACGTGAATTCAAAAACGGGTAGCCTATGAATTTATCATAGTCCCTCGTGCCGGCCATAGCTTTTAGCGTGTTGGCATGCCGCTCATGGTGCATATCGCTGCCGGTGTAGTCATACAGCCCCTTACTGAGCAGTTCATCAGCAATCACCTTAATATTTTTACCGTAGTAGCCTGCTATAGACAGCATATTCAGCTGCATGAGGCAACCCCTGTCCCTGAATTCTTTATAGCGGTGAAAATCCTTATGAAAGAACAGGTAACGCTCAGGGTGCGCTATAATGGGCAGGTATCCCGCGGCCTGCATGCGCTTTATCACGTCAAACAGCATAGGCGGTTCATACATCATAGAGAACTCTACCAGCACCTGCTTTTCATGTATGGTCAGCAACGGCTCTGTATCCAGCAGCTTCATAAACGATTCATCTATATAGTATTCAGCCGCGGCCCTAATGGGTATGTTTATATTGTTGGCAGCCATTGCATCCTTTACCTGCTGCAGTGCTGCCTGTATGGTTTGTGTCGTGTTGGGGTAATAATCTATCATTACATGGGGAGTGGTAATGATCTGTTTATAGCCCATGCCTATCATGGCTTTGATCAGTGTAAGGCTGTCCTCCACTGTTTTAGCGCCATCATCTATACCCGGCAGAAAATGCGAGTGCATATCAGCACCTAAAAACGCCCAGTTGGCGTGTTCATTTCTGGGCAACTCAAACCTATCCCTTTCCTCCTTCTTCCTGCCAAATAACTTTGAGAACATGCTACACTACGATTTTATACAATAACCAAGCACCTTTGCGACTCCGCGCCTTTGCGGTTAAAATTACTTCCCCTTAAAAACAGGCTTCCTCTTCTCCAAAAACGCCATTACCCCTTCCCTGAAATCATCACTCCCTCCTGCCTGCACCTGCACCTCTTTCTCCCTGTTCAGCTGTTGCTCCAGGTTATTGTTGTATGTTTCATTCAGCAGCCTTTTGGTGAGGCCTATGCCCAGCGTAGGCATCTGCGCCAGCGTAGCCGCCATCTTCCTGCTTTCCGCCTCAAATGTATCTTCAGGGTAACTTTTGTAGATCATGCCCATAGCCACCGCATCAGCCGCGCTCACCTTTTCGCCGGTCATCATCAGCGCAGCAGCACGTTGCATACCCACCAGCCTTGGCAGAAAGTAAGTACCCCCGCTGTCCGGTATCAGCCCTATGTTCGCAAATGCCTGTATGAACGATGCCTTTTCGCTCGCCAGCACTATATCGCAGGCCAGCGCTATATTGGCGCCCGCACCTGCCGCCACGCCGTTTACGGCAGCTATCACAGGCTTTTCTATATTCCTTATCCGCAGGATAGTAGCATTATAGTGCTCCCGAACCATCCGTTCAAACTCCTCTGCGCTCGGGTTCATCGCTTCGCTCAGGTCCTGCCCGCTGCAAAAACCCTTGCCTGCACCCGTTATATACACGCAGCGCACCTCATCATCCGCAGCGCAGTCGTCCAGGTAGCCCTGCAGCGCCAGTGCCATTTCACGGTTATAGCTATTGTATTTCTCGGGGCGGTTCAGCGTTATTACACCCACCCCGTTTTCTTTCACAAAAAGAATGCTGCTCATCCCTCAAAGTTAATGAAGATGTACCTGTAAAAAAAGGGTATGTTCCCGGCTATGAATAGCTATTTGGCGTCCGGTGCGTTGGCACCGTTCATCGTACGGATTGCTATTGCTCTCGTCACTGCGAGGCACGAAGCAGTCTCACGAAATCCAGGTTTGCTTTTTGAAGAGGCCCTATTCTTTGATTAACCGCTTTATCACCCTTAGCCCGTCCGAAGGATCGGCTATTTCAAGCAGGTATATTCCTTTAGGCATATCCTTTACTGACAGGGTATTATTCCCCGCATTTATCGTACCATTTTGCAGCTCTGCGCCTACTATATTCAACAGCCTGTAGTGAACAGTTAACGCCAACCCGTTAACGTGTATTACATCACCCGCAGGGTTAGGATAGATTAACACTTCAGCCTGTCGTGAGCCCTTGCCGAACGAGGGAGAGGTAATTCCCGTAGCGCCCACCCTTACCACCACAGTGTCATATGTCACATTACCGCACAGGTCCATTTCTACCACATAGCTTGTTGTTACATCGGGGTGCACCTTAAAGCCACCACTATACCCTATGGGCGTAGTGCTGCCTTTTATATACCAGGTGCAGGGCATACCCTCATCATGCGTACCTATATAGGCGCTGTCGCTGCCCGGCGACACCAGCCCATCGGGCCCGGCATTGGCTACTGCATTGCTTTCTATTACGCTTACATCATCTATAAGGTAAAGGGATGCAAGCTCCATATCTGTGTTCATTAGTACTCTGTTCGTATGTGCCGTATCAGAAAAATTACCTATAGTAATGAATTTTTCGGTGCCATTAGCTGTAAAGCTGCCTTGTACTTTTGTCCATCCTAATGTATCAGATATAATGCTTGTAGCAACCACTTGTGGGTTTGCTTTTGTTTGCGGCGTTGAGCAAGAATTCTTGCCATTAGTATCAATAGTACCATCGTCAAGAAAAGCGCCTATATGATCTATCGCATAGCCTGATCTATTTGCCAGATTCACATAAAATGTCACACAATACGCCTTGCCAGCAGTTAATGTTTTAAATAATCTCCCTTGCAGATAATCCCGCATATCCGGAATTGTTGTGGGTTTTCCATATTCAAGCATAATTACCTCAGCCATACCGTTGCCTGTTCGGGGATATTGATAATAGCCTTTAGCAAAAGGGATTCCGCAATAGCTTGTTTTGGAGCAAACATTACAATATTCAGGCAGGCACAAAGGCTCGGTGCTAATATCATCATCCCATGTCCAGACAGTATCTATACCACTCCAGTATTTAGCAAGTACTATCTGATCATATTTGTCAGGGCATTTAGAATACTGTTCCAGGCCCGGGTTCAATACATAATTCGTTTGCGCTTGAGATCGGCAGCAAACACAAACAAATAAAAATATTATCAGTAGCTTCTTTGTCATTTCACTATACATTTCAGGTGATCTACTTGTCTCCAATCGACGAATAAAATGACGATGCAAATTCCAAAACTTCATGACCTAACTTTTCCTTTTCACCCCAAAGTCTATACGGTAGTAAAAGATAGGTAGGAAGCCTAGCTGGTACTGGTAAAACCATGGGGCCTTACCCAGTTGTGCCAGGCCGGGGCTGTAGGTTGCAGAGAGCACATTCTTAGTGTTGAACACATTTACAAGGTCCAGTGCCAGTTCATGGGTTACCCTTTTGGAGTTGAACCTTACCCCCAGTTTTACATCAGCACGGAAATAGTCTTTGAACTGCAGGGTATTGCGCTGGTTGTCCTGCACCACACCTTCGCCTGTAGCATTAGATGCTGCAGTGTCAAACGGGGAGTACAGCTTACCGCCTATGTAGGTCATCTTAGCGCCACTTATGAAGGTGCTGTAAGTGCCTAGTTTATGCTCGTAACCACCCAGCACATTCAGCGCATAGTGACTGTTGTAGTCGGTATTGCGGTATACACCATCATTACCCATTGCCTTCGAGTCGAACAGCGAACCGGTGAACAGCAGGTAATATCCATGGCTGAATTTCTTTTCCAGTGTCAGCTCGAAGCCATAGTTATAGCCTGTTCCCGTATTCTTCAGCGTATCCGGGAAATCGCGGGAATAGCCAGTGCCCTGGTCCAGTGCAGAGTAAGAAGATCCCGGCCTTGTTTCTATCGGCACGTTGAACAGGTACTGATAATATGCTTCCAGTTTCAGCCTCACCTGTTTGGAAAGCGTTTTATCGTACCCGGCCACAAAGTGGTGGCTGCGTGTAAAGTCTATGTTGTAGTTATGCATGATGCTGGCAGCATTTTGCGGCTCATGGGCAAAATATTGGTACAATGGTTGCATCTGGCTGTGCAGGCCATAGCCTGCAGTCAGTACATCGCTGTTAGTTACAGTCCAACGCATGCCTACCCTAGGCTCCAGCGATTTGGATCCGTTGTGGGTCAGATACTGGCCGTGCAGCCCACCTGTTAGCGTTATCTTATCACTTGGGCGATACTTGTATTGCACATACGCTTGTACCAGGTCTGTGCTGCCGGTAAAGTCTTCCCTGTGCTGCCAGAAATATAATGTTGGCGGGTATTGCCTGCTGCTGTCTTTCAGGTCCAGGCTGTAGTAGTTATTCACCACACCGAATTTCAGCGTCTGCTTTGCAGAGATCTTTTTATTCAGGTACCAGTGTGCTACCGTTGTAGTAGTTTTAAAATCATAGCCCAGTATGTTCTTCAGTGGCGAGTCTACAGCAAATGTTACCGGGTCGCGGAATATGTAATCGTGGCGCGCAAATATATCATTACCAGTTTCTGCAATGGTAAACTTTGTATACGTGCTGTTGTTGATAGTATGACTGAACGTGGCGCCGACAATGCCTGTGTTAGAAGTAAAGTACTGATCCCTGTCCGATTCGCCGTACAACTGTGTGCTCTGCTGAACCTGGTTGCTGACCACAAGGTCTATATTGCTCAACCCACCTATCCCGAAGAAAGCGAGATCGGACTTCTTGCCCATAGGCAGGTTCACTTTAAATGTAGCGTCCTGGTATTTAGGTACCGATGATGTCCCTATCTTAATGTGGAGCCCCTGAAATATATCCAGTGTAGAATACCGGTATGTAAACAGGAAGGATGAACCTTTCTTCCGCGATATAGGCCCTTCAGCAGCTATCTCTGTACCCAGGAAACCAAACTGGCCTGTAAATTCAAA
>JAOQAP010000163.1 GCA_025963465.1 Flavipsychrobacter sp. | reverse complement strand
CCTGCTACCTGCATGTAAAACCCTTTCTTACTGTACAGCACATAAGAAGTAGCATTAGGTACAGGTGACCAATGCACATTTACATAGCCCGGACACTGGTCGCCTGAAAGTCCAATAACCGGTTGTGTATTGATAGCAAACCGTGCAGAGGTCATAACTTCTGCATTGCGGGTGATGCGTACAAGGCAGTTGCCCGAGTTGATGCCGGTAGGCATAAAAGAGAAAAAGCGGACATCGGCCGGAATGCCACTAACCAGGGTAGACCAGTTGCCGCCATTGTCTGTGGATAGCTGTAAGTTAAATTTATTGCCGTCTGTGATCGCATTCCAGAAAATCCGGATAGTATCCACATTAGATAATTGCTCACCGCCAATAGGGTAGGTGAGTTGTACGCCCTGTGGTATAATGTCGTATGCCAGTATATAATGTACGCTGCCTGACGGCAGGTTATACCCTTTCGTATTTACCTTGTAAACGCCAGTGGCAGGTGAGTTGATGGTTACCTGTTCTATATTGTTCAGGTGGTCTGTCTGTTCGGTGGCATTGTTGTTCACTTTAGATGGGGTTGCATCCAGTACAAGGGGTAAATGTGTAACTGAAGATGGTGTTGTTACGGTCAGGTCAAGATCATTTACCAGTTGTTTTGAGGATACAGGGCTGGCAGGTATATCGTTCCAGTAAAGCATTACTTTGAGCTGTGCAGTGTTGGCTGGTACTGTGATGTTAAAAGCCTGGTCAGCTCCGTTCTTTATGTCATTGGTAGTATAAAAGTTCTTGTCGAGTATTTGTAAGGAGCGGGACAGGTCCATAGAGCCAAATCCAAAGCAATAGTCGGGGCCGGGATTGCCGAGGTCCATAGCGCCATTGAGTAAGACAGTTTTTAAAACGTCTGCACGAGGCTGGTTGCCGCCGTTCAGTTGTTTATATCTTTGTGTGAGCAGCGCGACTCCTCCTGCTACCTGCGGAGAAGCCATACTGGTTCCTGCAGCCCATTCGTACTCATCGGTACCCACTGTAGAATAAGCGCCAAGGCCTACGGCTACTATCTCCGGTTTCAGGCGTCCGTCCTTTACGGGCCCTCTTGATTCATCAGCGGCCTGGAAGAGCAGGTCGGTCATACTACCTACCACTACATTGTTCTTTGCCGGCTGGAACCCTCCGCCAACAGTAGCAAAGCCGTGAGGATAAGGAGAACAATCCATACCGCCATCGTTACCTGATGCAAAGATCTGCAGCACATCGGGGTATTGTACGGTAATGGTGTCGAGGTAATTGGAATAAATATCATAGGTGCCTGAATAGGTACAATCGCCCAGCAAAATGCCATAAGAGTTATTGGTAATGGTCATATGGTAATCACGAAACATAGCGCCGGTGTTGGCCAGTACCTGGTCATAAAAGAAATCGATGAGTGATACATGCGTAGCCATCCCCTGACCGAGTGGGTCAAGACTGCCTGCGCCACCTACAATACCATTGACATGTTCACCATGATTGGCTTGTGGAACGGGGTTGAAATTGGTGATCCTGTCCTTCAGGTCTGCATGGTAAATACCAGATGCATTGTCGCCTACGCCTACCACCACACCGTCACCTGTCAATGCATACCCTCCTAAAGAAGTAGCTGCAACGGCTATATTACCTTTTACAGCCGGCCTCGACTGAAGATCGTAAGGCACCATACCGGTAAGCGGACTGATATAGCGTACGCCATACCATTGTGCAATTCCGGAAAGCCTGTTAGCGTTGATACTCACTTTATAAGAGCCGTACCGCTCCATACTGCCCGATTCGATCTTAGCTCCTGCACTTATGAGATATTGCTTAATTACAAAAGGATCTATGCCGGGGCAAAAAGAAATCATTACTCTTACTGTCCCGTTCTGGCCACTTATGGTTTTCCAGATATAGTCGCTCGATTTCCATTCCGGCTTGCAGTCTATGATACTGTATACCTGTGCGGCTAATATACCATTTGCGTTTAGGGGAAAGGATACCAACGCCGTATAGGTGTTGTCTGGTATATAATCCATGAGCGTGATGCCGCTTTGCTGCAATGTATTGCGCTGCTCTTGTGTAGGTAGCGTTATGAAATGTACCAATACCTGTACCGGTTCTTTAGGGTTTGTTTTGGAAATATTTTGCAGCCACTCACGAGCATTCGCCTCTGCAGTTATTGTTCCGCTTTTCAGGTAGATGTTACTTGTCTTGATCTCTTGTGCTCCAGCAACCGTATGAAACAAAAAGCATGCGATAAGACAGGCAAAAAAATGACGGAGCGTATATGTATATTTTCTCATTAATATTATATGTAAGCATTCTTCGGAAGCCTGTATGGGCAACCTGAATAGCCATAATAAAGATACGAAATCCTGATTTTATTATCGGGGGGCAATTATTGGTCATTTAAAGACTTAGCACAGTGGTTTTATTCATTTACTGCTGCGGCCTCATTCATTAAACCAACCAATGAATTCATAACGGACTTGATAGCCATTTTAGTGTCTGGATCTTTCACGCCTCCGTGTTCATCCAGCTTTGAGCGCACGTACTGTATGAGCAATGTCGTATCATCGGTCAGTTTTGCCATTAATACATTCAGTGTTAGTAGTAATGCTGCATGCGCTTTATCTCCGCCGGTTGCGGCAGTAATGAGTGCCAACGGTTTATAGGCAAGGTCTGCTGTAGTTACTGTCCAGTCGAGTGCATTCTTGAGTACGCCCGCTACTCCGAAAGCATATTCCGGCTGGCAGATGAGGATGCCATCTGCATTTCGTAGCAGTTGACGCCACTCCAGAACTTCGGGTGCAGGCTCCTTGCTGTCATCAAAATGAGGCAGTGATCCTAATCCTTTATAAATAGTGAAGTTTATATTGTCATCTGCAAAGCCGGCAGCAGCATTGATAATTGAACTGTTGGAAGAGTTTTCCCTTAGGCTGCCAGAAATTGCAAGTATGGTGAGTTTGTTTTTTGCGCTGTTTTGGGTCATTTTATTTCTTTTCTTTTGTAGACCAGGTATTCTGTTATTTTATCTGAGAATAGTACGTAATTGTTATTGCTTTCAATGGGTAAAGGTCGGTGGTCGTCAAGGGATATGATATAATAATCCTCGTTACCATTAGCGCAGTGGCTTACATTGTTGCCATTTTCCTGGAAAAGGTAGTGCAGGTAAAAACTTTCATCTGAACATGCAATGCTGCTACCTGCTGGTATTACCCGCAAGAGGCCTTTTTGTGTTGTATATCTATCGGTAATATTGTATCCGTATAGCAAGTAAAAAAAGTTGCCTTCATCAAAATGGCTAAGATATTGGCAGTATATTAGTAATGGAAAAACAAAAATCACCAATATAAGTGCGCATCGTATTTTTTTAAACCATGACGCCACAATTTCTGTCAGCCAGTAAAAAGTATATGTAACAATAACCATTGTAATGCTGAACTGTATCGCTACCGTTCTTTGGTAGGGCAGGTAGCGTACTTTGCAGGTCCACAGGATACAAGCTGCCCATAGGACAAAATAAAATAACGCTATCGCTTTCTTTTGTTTATCCTTTGAAAAAAACAGAAGAAGAGGTACGCAGAAAAATATGCAACTTATTATATTGTTTTCTCCGCCTATGTATGAAAAGCAATAGCTGGTAAATGCCCTTGATGCTCTAAGCAGATTGGGAATAAAAGAAAAAACATCCGGTGCTATTGGTTTGAAGTTTTTATTTCGGGTGAATGAATCTGCTCCCGAAAAACAAAAAGCCGGCATATAAAATAAGAATACGATGCAGGCCAGCATTAGTTGATGCTTCCAGTATTTTAACCGGATGTTGCGGGTATATAAAGACAAGACAAGATAAAAAAGAATCTGGGCAAAGTAAAAATATAAGTAAGAAGGTATTAATAAGAAGCCAAGTATATTAAAGACGGTGTTTGTTCTGAGCGCAGAGTTCTCAGTTGTGTTTATAAATTGTGCGTAAGACATTAGCGCGATCCATCCGCAAAATAATAGTAGTGAATACCCTCGGGCCAATCCAGCAAAGCCCAATGTAGTGAACTGTAATGCCACAGGTAACAATATAAGGAATGCGAATAGCCTGTTGTTAATGAGTTTGCGCAGCCAATAAAAAATGCACAACATTGTTGCTGCGTATGCAATGCAGGATAATATGCGCCCGGATGCTATTTTGTCATTATTCCATCCTGCAAAATGATTAATGAGGTTGAACAATATGTGATTGTTGGGCAGCATATAGTAAGACATAATCTGGAAAGCAGGCATTTCAGCACAGTTAACAGCAGAAAACACTTCATCATATGATGGGGAAATAAGTCTTACGCTCCATGTGCAAGTTATAATTGAAAATGTGATGATGAGAGTATACCATATCCAGTCAGTATAATATACTGGTTCCTGTTTATTCCGCTTAAAGGTTGTATATCTTTGACGATTGCAGTATAGGTACAAAACTCCTGAAACAGAGATGGCGACACCCATAAGAGACCAAATATTTCCTTTTAATTTACTTGCCGGTGTAAAGAAATTTATTGCCCATGTTTCCCTTTCGTAAAAACAGCCATTGAGCGACAAGTACCAGTGTTTCAGCGTTTCGTAATCAGATGCCAGGTAACAAACGGCAAAGACAAGTGCTGCAATAAAAGGAATACAGCAAAGTAAGAGCAATACCTTTTTAAGGATCACCATTTTTTTAGTATTGCTCATTCCTGCTTAGTTAGTGAATACCATTCTTCTTGATTCTATGGCTTTGCCATCAATGAATAAAGTATAAATGAATGTGCCGCTCATATTGTATCCATGATCATACTGTATCTCGTTTACGCCGTTATTCAGCTCTATCTTGCTGCGGCTTACTTCCTTGCCTGCAAGGTCGCGAATGGATATATATGCGTCTTTGTAGCTGATGGCGCTATTAACCAGTACAGATATGTTGGTCACTTCATCTGCAGGATTAGGCTTGTTTTGCAGCAACTCTATATTTCTGGGTTGTTGAGAGAGCGGTGCAATTCCGTTTGTAGGTAGTGCAGTTACCATCTGCTCTCTCGAGAACAGGCTTTCCACGCCTTTATCATCTACCGAGGCTACGCTTACTATGTACTTGCCGCCTGTATCTACCTGTATATTGTCTGTAAGTGAACCTGTAAATGTGTATACAGAATCCCAGTCGTTTGTGGTACTGCGAACACCCACACGATAATTAAGATATTCAGTATGCTGTGTGATCGTAATGACAAGGTTGCCTGGCGTAGTGGTGAGTGTAAAATCAGGGACCTGTGGGCTAATACCGATCATGCCAGCAGCATTGCCATTGATCACAGTATTGCGTGCGAGGTAATTGAAGTCTACAAAGAAAGTATCCATAACGCCGTCCCCATTTATGTCTACGCCAATGCTGTCAGAAGATGTGTGCTGGCGGTCGATGTACGATCCGCTGCTTACATCTGCATTGCCCGCTTCATTTGCAGAGGTGAATCGCATTGCGGTATATCCCATAGCACGGAAAGGGATATGATCGCCGCCTCTGCCGGTGCGGTCTTCAGGGGTCATTATGCTTACAGTCATAGGTACTGATACAATAGGACGCAGCATTTCTTTGTACTCCAGCTTTATATACCTCGACAAGCCTTTGTGAAAAGAATTAAAGCCACCATTAGAAAACAGGCGCACTTGTGTACTGTCTATCGCTTCATATCCCGGGCAGGATGGAGGAGATGATGTGTGCCCGCATATGACGCCGCCTATCACATCATTGTTCATTACTGCCTTTACCTTTATGCCATGCCTGTTCACATAACTGGCAAAAGCCTGTGCTCCTAACAGTCCCTGTTCTTCAGCAGTTGTCAGCAGGAATATAATAGTATGGTTGTAACTGTACTTGCTCATCACACGTGCCAGTTCTATCACTAATGCGGTGCCACTACCGTTATCTTCCATTCCCTGGGCAACACATGCCGTATCGCAAAGATCAGTGCAGCGGCTGTCCATATGTCCTTCTATGATAATGACCGACTTATCGGTAGTGTCTGTACCGGGAAGCACTGCAAATACGTCTTTATGCCGGTTGATGCTGCATATACCTGTGTCAAATTCAAGAAACGAAGGGATAAGCCTGTTTTCGTTTTGAGTGCTGATGTCCTGGAACCTGGAAAACACCCAGTTTCGTGCAGCGCCAAAGCCCCTTACAGTTGAAGAAGTATCTGATCCTGAATTTCTGTTATGAAAGCTTTTCAATATGTCAAGATACGCATGCAGGGTATCGGGCGATACACGGGAGTTAAGGCCTGCGCACATGGTATTCGGATCGTTGATGACCGTAGTTGCAGCATAAGATGCAGGATCATACATACCCAGCATTACCTGTTCTGCCGCAGGAGTTGTGCAATTATTGTACAATTGAGCTTCTGCTTGGAACGCGACTAAGCATATAAAAATGAATAAGTGTATGAAACGCTTCATTATTAAAATATTTGTAAAGCGAATTTACAGAAAATATAACGATGATTAATTTTCTCTGCAAATAGTTATCCTTTATTTTTGCAGTAATGGAAACGTATACTATAAGACCGATAAAACAAGAAGACAATGCAGCTATAGCGGCTGTAATAAGAGCAGGGCTTACCGAATTTGACGCAGTAAAGCCGGGAACAGTTTATTTTGACCCTACTACCGACGATCTTTACAACTTATTTGCTGATGAGCCTATCTCGGCATACTGGATATTAGAAGCGGATGGAAAAGTAATGGGCGGCGGCGGAATATACCCTACAGAGGGTCTACCAAACGGCTGCTGCGAATTAGCAAAGCTGTATATAGCGCCTGAAATGAGGGGTAAAGGCTTTGGCAAACAACTGATAGAGAAGTGTGTAGAGTCAGCTAATGACTTTGGCTATGAGCAGATGTACCTGGAAACTATGCCTGAGCTGAAAAATGCACTTGGCTTATATGAAGCCTGTGGTTTCAAACAATTGGAAGGCCCGCTGGGAAATTCAGGTCATTTTGGTTGCGATCTGTGGATGCTTAAAGAATTGTAATATCAAAATTATTAGATGAAGGTTTTAATATTGCTGTCCCTGTACAGAGATATTAAAGCCTTCTTTTTTTACTTCTGCTTGTTTTTGCTTGTCCCATAACAGGGGATTTGTATGGTTGAAATGAATGAACCATATTTTCGACCTTGTTGCAGCAGGGGTATTGGCAAATAGTTGCATGGTCTCTGAAACGAGCGGGTGGGGCACCTCGCTCATGCTTCTGCCCGGTAGCTCTGTATTGCTGTAAAATGTAGCATCTATAAAAGCATTATCTACAACTTCCACTTCTTTAATGATATTCCTGTCCCATTTCTCCCATTTATTTATATCGGGTATGAACAGGTATTTTTTCGCGGAGGTAATAATTTTAAATCCGGCAGTTTCCGAATATTCATCACGGTGAGGAACTGTGAATGCCTTTACGGATACAGAGGAGGAAAGCGTTATTGTGCTTTCGGCTGTTAATGGCTGTAGTGCAATATTATGCTGCTGTACCAGTTGGCTCCAGGGGCCATTCGTGGTTAAAAAGGAGGCCATCTTTGGCAGTGCGTAAACCGGGACATTACTGGTGGCCATAACTTCTTTGCCCAGTTCCATCAGGCCGGTATAATGTCCTATGTGTGCATGAGTTACAAATATCCCGGAAGGTAAGTAATCATATTGCCCTGACGTTAAAGTCTGGAAATCATGTAGTTGTTGCTTGATATCCGGAGTGGCTTCAAACAGCCACCATTTTTTATTTGCAGGGTCTACCAAAGCGAGGGATACCACATTTTTTTTCATATGGTCATTCTTCCATGCCATAGTACAGCATTGTTTCTTGCAGCCCATATGCGGGTAACCGCCATCCTGCGCTATGCCCAGGACAATAACATATGGTTTGTCATTATTTTGCGCGTAACAATGAAATGATGCAATAGCCAGTAAAAGGCAGTAAACAGATCTTATCATCTTATCAAAGATAGCACATTGGCGTATTGGCTGTATAGCTCATCTTTTCCTTATCTTCGGGTTATGCCTCGTATCGAGATCATAATATTTTTGCTGGTCGTTATTGTCGTTTTTTCTGCAATAGTGGAGCGCTTTAAGATACCACAAGCCATTATGCTGGTAATAGTCGGGCTTATAATCGGCTTTACCCCACAGTTGCCTGATATGGTGCTGCAGCCGGATGTTGTTTTCCTTATTTTTCTACCCCCTCTTTTATTTACAGCAGCATGGAAACTATCGTGGCATGACTTCAAAGCGGAGAAACGATCAATTATTTCTTTATCTACTGGGCTCGTATTTTTTACAACCATTTCCGTAGCGGTAGTTGCCCATTACTTTATTCCTGGTTTTTCGTGGCCATTGGCTTTTGTGCTGGGTGCTATTATTTCGCCGCCTGATGCGGTTGCTGCCGGTTCCATTACCAAAGGGCTAAACCTGAACAGGCGGGTGGTTGCTATACTGGAAGGGGAAAGTCTTGTCAATGATGCTTCAGCTCTTGTCGCATATCGTTATGCTATTGCCAGTGTAGTGACGGGTGGATTTATTTTCTGGGAGGCGAGCATTCAGTTTGTATGGGTGGCTACAGGTGGTGTGCTTGTAGGGTTGCTGGTGGGATGGAGCCTGTTGTCGGTGCATGTCAGGGTGCGTAACAATTCTACCATAGAGGTTGCCCTTACCTTGCTGACCCCTTACGTTGCCTACCTGCTTGCAGAGCATTTTCATTTATCGGGTGTGCTCGCAGTAGTGGCTGCAGGGTTATTTTTATCCTTCCGTTCCTCTGAAGCATTTTCATTCCAGACGCGCATCCAGGCCAATTCATTCTGGGAGACTATTGAGTTCCTGCTCAATGGTTTTGTGTTCATACTCATAGGTATGCAGTTGCCGGGTATTGTAGCAGATATAGAAAGAGATTCTTTAATGAACGCTTTTGGCTATGGTGTGCTTATTACTACCGTGGCAATACTAGTGCGTATCATCTGGGTATTTCCGGGAGCATATATACCGGTATGGCTGAGTAAAAAAGCACACCGCCATAAAGTAGATATAGATTGGCGGTACGTGGCTATTATATCATGGACAGGCATGAGGGGAGTGGTATCACTGGCATCAGCACTGGCCATCCCATTGACCCTTGCTAATGGCAATGCATTTCCACAACGCGACATGATCCTGTTCATCACATTTTGTGTGATATTTCTTACACTTGTAGTTCATGGTTTGTCGTTGAGGATACTGATCAGATTTCTGAAAATAAAGCCGGACCCTAAACATGAATTGCACGAAGAGAACAGGATAAGAAAGATAATAGCAACAGAGGCACTGGCTTATATTGATGCCAAAATAGCCACGCAGAATATTGGAGCAAATGCTATATCCAGGTTGCGGAGCAAGTATGAGATAAACCTGCAGTCGGTGAGCCGCAGACATGGAGAGGATGCATCAGCCGGAGATA
>JAOQAP010000128.1 GCA_025963465.1 Flavipsychrobacter sp. | reverse complement strand
CTCTTCTAAATCTGACGTTGTCACCACCCCTGAAACAATACTCATCGTAAGGCACAAGGTGGCCGATTTTGCCAAATGGAAAATGGCTTATGACGGACATGACTCCGCACGGCTGGCCAGTGGCATACACAATTACGTTATAGGGCGCGGTGTCGACGATAGCAATATGGTACTGGTAGCCACTAAAGCAGAGGATGTAGCCAAAGCAAAGGCATTTACCAAAGACCCCAGCCTGAAAACAGCTATGCAAAAAGGCGGCGTAATGGGTGCACCATCAATTTCATTGACTACGATCGTGTACCAGGACATGTCAAAAAATATGTCGGACCTCAGGTCGATGACCGACTTCACAGTAAAAGACTGGGATGCGTGGAAGAAGGCATTTGAAAGCAACAGGCAGTTTAGAGCAGATAAGGGTTTAACTGACAGGGCTTATGGCTATGATGTTGATGACAACCACAAAGTAACATTGGTAGTGGCGATAAATGATACAGCTAAAGCAAACGCTTACTGGAACTCGGATCTTATAAAACAAAAAAGAGCTGAATCAGGAGTTGTGGGAGAAGTTAAAAGGTTTAGGTACCGCGTAGTACAGAAATATTAATAGAACGACCAGGGTTATAAATAATGCCATCTCAAAGGTGGCATTATTGTTTAGTGTGCCTTCGGTTTCACGTAGTGGGCCCTGTGCAGGCATAAGAGCCTGATGCATAACTCCTTAGCCCTTCAGGATTTTTTCGCCGTTGTTGTTGTCCGCTGACCAACAACCTATAGCGTGACCATATTCTTCGTTTATTCATTGCTCATGCCGGCTAAGCTATGGGTTGCAGGTGACAACCCCCTGCAACGGCCGCTTTTCTAATAACATCAGCAAGGCCACGAAACAAAATAACTAAATACGTGATTTGTTTTCGTCGCAGCGGGGTCTTCACAGGGAAGCGTTGTGTGTTGGCGTGAGACCATGCGGGAAAATGCCGGGGTACCTCCCCGCGAACATTGCCCCCACACAGGAGAATCCGGCAGGACATAAGCATCTGTATTGTAGTTACCCCTTGCAATTCAGCACAACTTTTAATAACTTTCTATGTCCATCTCTTAAAAAATCCTTGCTGACCTACCGGTAACTTATTCTACGCAACCAAAATCTTTTCAGCTATGAAACAAAGATTATTGAAGGCTGTACTGGTAATCATTTTCTCCGGACTTCTTGCAATAACCAGTACAGCACAAACGAAGTACCACCGCATAGAAGCTGCCATTTCAAAAGATCAATTTACGCTCCTGATGAAAGAAGGACTGAGTATTGACCACTACGAATACAAAGATGGATTGCTAAAGGCAGATGTATCGGGCGCTGATATTAAATTAATGGACAAGAGGAAGATTAAGATAACTTATATCATCAGGGATCTTGAGAAAAACCTGGCAGCTTATAATGCAAAGATCGACAGGGAGGCTGCAAAAGCTCCTGCAACCCAAATGAGAACAGTTCCTACTCCATCTCATTTTGGAACAGGTGGTTCTTATGGCATCGCAGGTGGAGTAGCCAAACATTTTACTTTCCAGGAAATGCAAAATGAGCTGGATGAAATGCGGGCCCTGTATCCCGACTTGATCACTGCTAAATCAAGCATTGGAACTACCGAGCAAGGCAGGCCACTATATATGGTAAAGATTAGCGATAATGCAGCTGTTGACGAAAATGAGCCTGAAATATTTTTGAATGCAGTGCATCATGCAAGAGAACCTATCAGCATGACCCAACTGATATTTTTTATGTGGTATGCGCTTGAAAATTATAATACCGATAAAGAAATTCAAACCTTAATTAACAGCAGCGAAATTTACATAGTGCCTTGTCTAAACCCGGATGGTTATGTGTATAATATAAACGCAAATCCTGCCGGCGGCAGTATGTGGCGCAAGAACCGGCACAACAACGGTAACGGAACATACGGCGTTGACAACAACAGGAACTACGGCTTTCGGTGGGGCGGCTCCGGCTCGTCCGGAACTACAAGTTCAGAGACGTATCGTGGTTCTGCACCATTTTCAGAACTTGAGAACCAGGCCATCAGGAACTTCGCTAATTCACACCAGTTTGTTTCAGAATTCAATTATCACTCGTATGGCAATTATTGCATCTATCCCTTTTCGGCAGTCGCAGTAAATGACAATCCCGAGATCCCACTCTTCCGGCAATTGTCTGTTTTCCTTACCGAAGACAATAGCTTTGTTTATGGCAATTGCCAGGAAACTTTGAATTATATAGCAGATGGCGAAGCCGCAGACTGGGCCTATGGAGAGCAAACAACCAAAGGGAAAATGTATGGCTTCACCCCCGAGATAGGTAACTCCTCCGACGGCTTTTATCCTGCGGCTTCACGCATCCTTCCGCTATGCAATGCAATGACAGTAATGAATCTTAACCTGCTGAAAGTTTCTACCCATTATGGTTTGATAACTCCTGCACCACCGACAACTATTTCAACATTGCAGGGTAGCATACCTTTTGGTTTAAAAAACTTCAGCCTTTATCCTGCTGCTTACAACGTGGCAGTTACCTCATCTTCTCCATTTGTTACCGCCATCGATGGAGCTAAAACAATTTCAAGTTCAACCATTTTTCAAACGACAAATGGTCAATTCAATTTTACATTAGATCCCTCTGTGACAGAGGGAACAGTTTTAAATTTTGTGCTGAGCACAGACAATGGGTATCACATTCGGTACGACGACATTAGTATCGTATATCAATGCGTGGCGCCCGGTGGCGCTTCAACAACGGGTATTACAACTACTTCTGCCAATGTAAGTTGGGCAGGCATTAGCGGCGTTACTGATTATTATTTATCAATGAAACCAGCTTCCTCTTCAGGCTGGGGAGCTGAGGTATTGGTAGCAGCAAGTACATCCTCTTCATTTACCGGGCTTACCCCAGGCACAGCATATAACTGGAGGGTGCGTAGTGTTAGTTGCTCTAATTATTCGACTACCCAAAGCTTCACTACATTAGGGCTGTGCAGTACACCTTCGCCTTCGGCATCATCCATCACAGCGAGCGGTTTTACTCTAACCTGGCCTGCTATCCCCGGAGCTTCAAACTATACCGTTCAAACCAGGCTGCAGGGCGCAAGTACATGGACAACTTCTACGGTTACTACCAATTCAACAATTGTAACGGGACTTGCACCAAACAGGGTGTATGAGTTCCAGGTAAGTGCAAACTGCGGCTCTGGTGCAAGTGCATTTTCTGCTATACAAACAGTTACAACAACATATTGTATAGCTAACGGCAACAATAATAATGAGTGGATCGATTATATAAAATTGGGTTCTATTTCCAGGACTTCGGGCAGAGAAAGCGGCGGATATATAAATACAGGGCTTTCCACCAACCTTGCAAGGAACGGAACATATACCATTACATTCAGTGCAGGATTCAGTTCAACAGTACGTAGAGAATACTGGGATGTTTACATAGATTATAACCGGGACGGTGATTTTACAGATGCGGGTGAGCACGAGGTATCGGTAAACAAAACAGGAGCCGGGAACTATACTGCCAGTTTCACCGTGCCATCGACCGCTACATTATCATCAACCAGGATGAGAGTGATCATGAACAGGTTGAACAACAACGTAGCCTGTGGCACATTTACAAATGCTGAAGTGGAAGATTATAACATAAACATCTCAGGCGGAACAGGTGAACAAAAGAGCATCGCTACTTCTGATATTGTATTTAACAAAGCCGGCCAGGATTACGGTGAATCTAAAGTAGCTGTAACTCCGAATCCGTTCAGTGACCAGGTAAAGATCAGTTTAAATGAGATGAGCCTTAAACAAACCAACATCACTTTGCGGAATGCAATAGGCATGGCAGTTTATCAACAAACCGTAGGCAAGGGTGTTAGACAGCATACTATTAATACAGCCCGCTTACCTGGTGGTGTGTATTATTTGGTAATTGAAAATGATGAGATGAAGCAGGTAATAAAACTGGTAAAATAATTTTTTTCCGGGTTTCGTCACAGTGGTGGGTCTTTATAGGAAAATTTTGTGTGTTAGCATGAGACCCGGGGGAATCCCGGGGTCTCATGCTAACACACATTGCCCTTACAAGAGATCGAGACGGATCATAAAATTATGGTACAAGCTGAAGTAACTCCGGTTAATCATCGCCAGACTGTGCGAAAACTAAATCAACCTCCTGAGAATCGCTTGTACAGATTTTTTCTCCGGTAGGTGTCCGAAACAATATGGATGAGCGGTAAGTTTTCGCACAGTCTGTCGTTGCGTCGCATT
>JAOQAP010000232.1 GCA_025963465.1 Flavipsychrobacter sp. | reverse complement strand
ATGCCCCTTCCGCCAATACCTTTTGCGCTTTGTCCAGTAGTTTATAATAAAAGCCCTCTTCATTTAGAGAAACAATATTACTATCTCCGATAGCAGCGTAGAACCGGCACGAGTCATTTTCCTTTATAAACCTGTTCTCCTCTTCCGATATAAATTCAAAAGGTATCAGGGCCTGCGCTGTCGCATGTATTGTAGTTAAACAGAGAGCTAATAATAGCATAACGGTCTTCATTTTACTTCTTGCTTTTTTTCTTGCCGTTACATACCAGGTCATAGGAATGGTCTATCAGCTCTTTTAATTGTTTTCCTGTCAGTGTGTTATCTATGATCACGCTGTTCCAGTGTTTCTTGTTCATATGGTAGCCGGGAATGATGCAGCTATATTCCTCGCGCAATTCGATAGCCCGTTCCGGGTCGCATTTCGCATTGAACTGCAAGGGCTCGCTTTCAAGACCAAGCAACAAAAATATTTTGCCCTTCACTTTGAATACGAGCGTTTCTTCCCCAAACGGAAATCCCTCTTCCACATCCGGCTTGGCTAAACAATAGGTCAGAATATCATCCACATTCACTGCGCAAAGTTATAATTATAACGGATAATTGTTAATACACTATTATGATTTTTTCAATTCAATGTTGGCATAGTATTACTATATAATTAAACCTTGGAAAGCGCCATTATTGGTACATACCCCAAAGCTAAATTGCATATATTATTTACAAACAAAACAAACCGATCATGGAAAACCAATTTGAAGAAGAAGTAGTATCGCCGGTAGCTACAGCACAGCAAAACACACCCGGCACGGCTGAACAGAGAGAAGATGCAGAAGACGCAGACAAAGGCGCGTTTGAGGAAGAAGAAGAAGATTTTGATGATGAAGAAGAGTTGGACGAGGAAGATATTGACGATGCTGAAGAAGAAGCATAGTAGCCATTTCTGAAACATCGCCATAAATAGTCCCGATTTTGTCGGGACTATTTTATTTATACAATAATTATTGAATTTATTACAAAATTGCGGTTGGGAACATTTCCCTTTTCAATACTTACCTTCGCAACAATGATCGCCCCCGCCTCCATACAGGAAGTAATGAACCGTGCAAATGTTGTGGACGTTATAGGGCAGTTTGTGCGGTTGCGCAAACGCGGTACTAATTATATAGCCAATTGTCCTTTTCACAACGAGAAAACACCATCTTTCAATGTATCGCCGGCCAAGGGCATTTACAAATGCTTTGGCTGCGGCAAGGCTGGCAATGTGGTCACCTTTGTACAGGACCATGAAAAGCTCACCTATCCTGAGGCAATACGATGGCTCGCAGATTTTTATAAAATAACTATTGAGGAAACAGAGCGCTCACCGGAGCAACAGCAACAGCAGTTAGCCGAGGAGTCGCTGCGCATACTCAATGAATATGCAGCAACTACTTTTCACAACACACTGCTGAACACAGAGGAAGGACAGCTGATAGGCATGTCTTACTTTAAGCAGCGTGGCTTTCGTAAAGATATCATTGAGCGTTTTCGTTTAGGGTACAATCCTGAACGGGGTGATGAATTTTACCAGGCAGCAGTAGCAAAAGGATATCGCGCAGATATGCTGGAGCGTGCAGGCCTTGCCAAAAGCCGTAGTGGCGGTGGTGGTTACTACGACGTATATCGCGGGCGTGTAATATTCCCTATCCAGAGCATGACCGGCCGTATACTCGGCTTTGGCGCACGTATACTCAAGAGCAACGAGAAGGCACCCAAGTATATAAACACCCCGGAGAATGAGATATACATAAAGAGCAAAGTGCTCTATGGTATGTACCAGAGCCGCCAGGCCATCGGCAAGCAGGACGAATGCCTGCTGGTGGAAGGTTACACCGATGTCATATCGCTTCACCAGGCAGGTGTGGAAAATGTAGTGTCCAGCAGTGGCACGTCTCTTACAGAAGATCAGTTGCGCCTCATAGGCCAGCTTACGAAAAACCTGACCATACTTTATGATGGCGACTCTGCAGGTATCAAGGCCGCTCTTCGCGGGCTGGATATGGCCCTGTCGCAAAGCTTCAATGTGCAGCTGGTATTATTGCCTGACGGAGAAGACCCCGATAGCTTTGTACAAAAGACTGGCGCCGCAGGTTTTCATGAATATGCCAAAACACATAAACAGGATGTCATCAGCTTCCGCCTGCAGGTGGGACTCAATGATGCAGGCACCGATCCTGTAAAACGCTCCAAGCTCGTCAATGAGATAGCTGAAAGCATATCAAAGATCAATAAGGCCGAAGACTTTTCCCTCCAGACTCACTATACACGGGAAGCCGCCCGTAAGCTGGACGTAGATGAGGCTGGCCTTATTAACCTCATCAACAAATATATCCGCGACCGGGTAGAAGGTGAGCAGAAACACGCACGCAGGGAAGAGGCAATGCCCCCTCCCGAACACCTGCTAAGCGAGGAAACGCAAAACGTCAAAGCTCCTACCGCCGATGATCTGCAGGAGTGGCAACTGCTGCGTGTACTGATAGAATACGGGCACCAGCCATATGATGGCTATGAATCTGTAGCCAAACTGGTGGAAGACCGTGTGGAGCATGACCTGCTTACTAACGATCTTGTAAAAAAGCTGTTTATAGAATACCTCGATCATTATGCGCATTTCGGTGCCACACCTGAGCTACATTACTTCATTAACTATCCCGACCAGGATATCCGCAACAAAATGGCTTCCCTGCTGCATCCACGGCAGGATATAAGCACGAATTGGCAGGACAAGTATGGCATAGAAAGCCATGTAGGCCCGCTCACTTATGTGAGCGATGTAGAGAGCACACTCTCCTATTTTGAGCTGAAGAAAATACTGGTGATTCAGGAAAAGCTGACCGCCATGCTCAACACAGAAACGGACCCCATAAAGCAGGGCGTGCTACAGCAAAGATTCCTCGACCTCCGTATAATGGAACGGGACATCTTAAAAAAACACAGAACAGTTGTTTTCAAGTCTTATAAGAATAAATGAAACGAAAAACATACTCGCATGGGACAGACTACACTTCCCCTCTAGAGAGGGGTTAGGGGTGTGTCCGACATAATAAGAGAAATGAAACGCCAGATTATTCCATACAATCCAAAGCTTAAAGCGTTTGCAAAGCAGTTAAGAAACAACAGCACAAACAGTGAGGTACTTTTATGGAAGCACATCAGTGGCAAGAAAATGATGGGATATGATTTTCACAGACAAAAACCAATAGACAACTACATACTTGACTTTTTTTGCTACGAATTGATGTTAGGAATTGAACTGGACGGTATTACACACCACGTTGAAGAAGTCTATAAAAGAGACACTCAAAAAGAAGCACGATTAAAAGAGTTGGGAATCTCATTACTAAGATTTAATGACTATGAGGTGTTAAATGATATAGATAATGTAGTGAGAGGAATTGAAGGTTATGCAGAACAGTACAACATGTTACTTAAACACACCCCTAACCCCTCTCTAGAGGGGAAGTAATATGTAAGCATGCCTTTCGGCATAAAAAGAACACTTATAAATGCGTACTTTGTTTTAGGAAAAATGAAACCAAACATATAATCGCGCAGGACAGGCCACACTTCCCCTCTAGAGAGGGGTTAGGGTGTGTCTCACACGACTAGGACAAGACATACAACAATCATTAAATCAAACACAACCACAATTGGCAAGGATCATAGCACTGGATTACGGAAAGAAACGTACGGGTATTGCAGTAACAGACCCTTTGCAGATCATTGCCACCGCATTGGATACTGTAGACTCCGGTGAGTTAATAGGCTATCTGAAAAAGTATATGCTCCATGAACCCGTTGAAAAGATACTGATCGGCTACCCGCTCAATATGGACGACACCCCTACCCATGCTACCCCCCTGGTCGAAAAATTCATACTAAAATTCGGCAATGTGTTCCCAAACATACCCGTAGAGAAAACAGATGAGCGCATGACCTCAAAAATGGCATCACAGGCTATAGCTGGTATGGGGCTTAAAAAGAAAGACAGGGAGAAAAAAGAGCTTATTGATGCGGTAAGTGCCGTCATGATGCTGCAGGAATACCTCCAAAACAAAGGCTAAATGTCCTTATCGATACGAAGTATAGCGCTTTGCAGTAAGTATGGCACCTAACCATTAACTTTGCCGCAAATCTCACCAGAATAATTAATGTATACAATTAAATTTAATTTTGAACAAAAAGGGTTAACCCCGGTAACTCTCGAAAATATAGCCCATGACCAGAGCATACTAGAGGTAGCGCTGGACAATGGCATAGAGTTGCACCACAACTGCGGTATGGTATGCGCATGCAGCACATGCCACCTGTATGTAATGAAAGGTGATGAGTTCCTGCCTGAGCTAACTGACAAAGAAGAAGATTTCATAGACCGCGCAGTAAGCCCGCGTATCAATTCGAGGCTGGGCTGCCAGTGCATACTGGAAAAAGGTACCGGCTTTATAGAAGTTACCTTGCCCGATCAAACACAGTTCCTTGGAGAATAATTAAAGTAACAGGTTTACACCCAAACAAAAAAAGCAAACACCATGGCTCATTACGAACCACCTATAAAATGGAATGACCACGAAGATATTGCCATGAAGCTCTATGAGCGTTTTGGTAAAGATTTCGGGGAAAGCAAGATATACCGCATACGCTTTACAGAATTGCTAGACTGGATACTGGAGATACCAAACTTTGAAGGTACCCGTGAAGGCTCTACTGAAGGCCACCTGGAAATGATCCAGTCTGCCTGGGTATATGAGTGGCGCGATAATCAGTAAATGATCACATTAATTACATTTTATGAACCTGCTGGAATTATTTGCCCCCATACGCACTTTTGTATTTGATGTAGACGGTGTTCTTACCGATGGCAGCCTCATGCTCACCGAGGATGGACACATGCTCCGCAGCATGAGCATCAAAGATGGCTATGCCATGCAATTGGCCATTAAGAAAGGTTATAAGGTATGGATCATATCTGGTGGCAGATCTGAAGGGGTAAGGCTCCGACTTAATAAGCTGGGCATACAGGAAGTACACATAGGCATAGAAAGCAAGAAAGAATTCCTCCACGAAATAGCCATCTCATCAAAGACGTCATACGAAAGTGTACTGTATATGGGCGATGACATACCGGACTATGCAGCCATGCAGGTGTGCGGCCTGCCCTGCTGCCCTAATGATGCAGTAGCAGAAATAAAGCAGGTAGCCAAATACATCTCCCCTTTGGGTGGTGGCAAAGGTTGTGTACGCGATGTAATAGAGAAGGTACTAAAACTTAATGGGGACTGGGACTTACCTGCATAAAAGAGAAAAGTTGATAAGTTATAAGGACGCTCATAACTTATCAACATGTCAACTTATCTCCTATCAACGTATTACCTCGTTATTGTCACCTTAGCTTTATACTTAACCGTCGCTGTTGCAGCATTGATAAAGTAAATACCCGGCGGAACATCCAGTGTTATATCATTCACTTTATTTGTGGTAGTGGTAAATGAGCTTACACTTTCGCCCACCATATTCGTGATCACCACCTGCACATCCTGTGTTGTGGCTGCAGATAAGTTCAGGTTGAATGTCCCGCTCGAAGGATTGGGATATACTTTAAGTCCATCATCAACTATTGAAACTGCATTGTTTTTCAAAGGCCCGAGCAGATTACACTCTTCTATAGAAAGCACTGTTATATCTACTGTTGCAGTTGATTTTCCACAACCATTATTTACGGTATAAGTTATCGTCGCGACACCAGGAAGGATGCCGATCACAGCTCCTACTTCAAAACCACTAACTGTAGTTCCTGTTACAAAGGCAGTGAAAAATGAGCTGCTGCTCCATGTGCCACCCGGAGTAAGTTCCAGCAAACCTAAAAAGCTACCCGGGCAAACAGAAGTACCTGTATCTAAGATAGCTGACGCAGGCACATCGGAAGATATAGAATCTGAAGTTACGTCAGTACCACAACTGTTAGTGACGGCATAAGTGATATTCACCTTACCTGTGCCATGCCCTGTTGCCACACCACCGCTTGTAATACTTATAACACTTGGTTTGCTGCTGGCCCATGCACCGCCGGCACTGGCATCAGAGAGCGTTATAGACGAGCCTTTACATACTGCCGAAGGCCCCATGATAACCCCCGCATCAGGTAGCGGGTCAACAGTAATTATAAATGTAGCCGTATCTGCACCACAGCTGTTGAATGCTGTAGCCAGGATAGTATCTATCCCTGCTGTCATGCCTGTTACCACGCCCACCGGATCTACGCTCGCATTGCCATTCACAGTCATCCATGTCAGGCTTGATGCACCGTCTGTTAGCGGGGTTGTAGCGCCGACGCAAACAGTTGATGC
>JAOQAP010000071.1 GCA_025963465.1 Flavipsychrobacter sp. | reverse complement strand
GTAATACCGAATGGAAAAATAACTACACCTTGTTTAGTGCAGATGTTAAGAAAGCGCCGGAGGATGCCAGGTTATGGGCTAATCTCGCGTACGAAACATCTGCGGGGAAAGGCGAAGTAGCTGAAGGACAGCAGGTAGGCAGGGGGCTATTGGAAGAGAGCGTATCATACTATGAGACATCGTTACAGCTTTACCCTCCGTATATTAATGCACATAAAGATCTTGCGGAGGTATTTATAAAGCTGCAGCGGTATGACCTTGCCGAGGAACAGTATAAACAAGTGCTGGAGCTTAGTGTGAAAAACCGGACCGGAGCATTGAGCGACCTTGGATATGTATACTTCCTGGAGCGGAAATTTACTGAGTCCATACAAATGTGCAAGCAGTCGCTGATAGCAAACCCTACCAATATGGCTACTTACAATAATATGGTGATATGCTATACTTATGCCCGCCAGTATGACTCTGCAATAATGATGGCAAACAAGGCACTACAGATAGAGCCGGGTAATGTGACCATAAAGGGTAGCCTGGACGTGGCCCTGAAAGGGCAGCAGCAGGCAAAGGAGGCAGATACCACTACTTATAAATAAGGTAAAAAGGGATTTCTGCTGATTTTCATAGGTAGTTGCTTTGGAGAAATGAAAGTTTACTATATCTTTAACCTTTCGTAAGTACAGATAAAACAATAATTTAAACACAACTTTATGATGCAAAGAAGTTTATTCATTTTCTGTTTAGCACTTTCTATGATCTGTTTTATACCCCGCAGCCAGGCGCAAAAGGGTAAAAGCGAGCTATCAATAGGTTATGGAAGATATAGCTTTTACTCGTTCCTGAATGTAAACTTGCATTATAACGCAGGACATTCTAACTCTTCGGGCACTACTGTTTTTACTTACAGGTATTATGTATCGAAGAACACTACGCTTGGTATGTCTATTGGTTATGAGAACATCAGCACATGGGGCAGTTTTGTAACTTTTGCACCGGAACTTACTACTTCTTACCTGGATACCCGCAATACAATGAATACCCGCGTAAGGCTTTATGGCTTGTTCTCTTATGGCGTCTCTGTATTTGGTGATGGTCTTAATCGTTATGGTCATGTAGATGAATCAGGTCCTAAGCCATGGGCTTTCCAGGCAACACCAATAGGTATGCGTGTAGGCCGCCAGGTAGCATTTTATCTTGAAGCCGGCTTTGGTTACAAGGGTATATTGCATGGTGGCGTTGAAATACGTGTTCCAAGGACATTCTCTCACAAACAGCATGCTGACTAATGATATTGTGTTACAAAGAAAAGGCATCAAACATACGGTTTGATGCCTTTTCTCTTTGGTGCCAACCCCATTTTATTTGGCAGGTGTTAAGCGATAAGATATATAAATATGACAATTAATCCATAAATTTAGATTTTAGGGCCTTACCAACTACAGTAAAAACCAATAATACTGTTGAAATGAAGCAAGAACTGCCCGCGGGGATATATATTCTCAGTGCAGTTTCGCTACATGGAAATTATAAGGCAAAGCTTGTGATCGAATAAATGGCTAATCATGAGATACTTATTCCTTATCACTTGTTTCTTTCAATGCGGTATCATTAAAGCGCAAGACTATCAATGCTTTGTTCCCGGAGCCAGGCAATACTTTACGAATTCAAACGGATATCTCAGAGGTATCCGGATCGATTCGGTAAACAGCTACGCCGACTCTGTATTATATTTCCCATTTCACACACCGCGAGGCAGATATATGGCTAACAGTCGCTTAGACTCAGCCGGTGGCAGCTGGGTAGGGAAGCGGGTGGTTACACTTAATGACGGTACTTATTTATTCGATAACATTTTAGGGGACACCGTAGTTATAAAAACAATGGCAGATGCAGGTGATGAATGGATATTTTACAACGATGCCGCAGAGCTGCATTATAAAGCCAAAGTCATCTCAGTTGATACGATGACTGTTCTGGGGACGTTAGATTCCGTAAAAATGATAGCGATCTCAGCGGAAAATTCATTGGGTATAGTATCGTCTGATCCGGTGAACGGGTTTAATCTTGTTTTGAGTAAAATGCATGGTTTCGTACAGGTATTTGATCTTTATACATTTCCTTATCATTTACCAGAAGCACTATATACTCCCGGCATTGACTATTACCTGGATGCATGTTCGACTGATGAAATGAACGAATACCATTTTGGCCCTTCTGTTACCGGTGCACCACCGTCCTCGGGCAACGCGATATTCAACCAAATAAACCTGATAAATCCTATTAATAGTCAATTGAATGATTGGAGAGTAGGAGATGTTTATGAATACTCGGAATGCAACGGTGCCGCACAATGGCCGTCAGTAATATGTGATCCAGCGTCGTCTTTTTATCTTGATACGGTATATAGCCAGGTTAGTTCAGGCTCATCATCCATGTATAGCACTTCCGGATTAAGAAGCGACAATCACGCTTTTATTGGTTACGGATATACAGGTTATACTGATTATGTTACTTACCCGAACTCTGAGCATTATATTTTTGATGAAAAAAATATTATAGATACCTCGAAAATGCCTGAAGAATATGGTTTGGACAATATTCTGTATTATCATCCAAGTGACAATTCTTACTGTATGGTATCTCCGTTATATCACTTTTATAAAGGAGAGATCAAGGATTATGAATATATGCCTTTTTTTGAAGGACCTTGTTTTGGTGAGTTATATAAACAAGGACCTGGTTTAGTCTCTAAAAGCCAGATATCGGAAGTAACAGGATTTATTGTCACTTCTAAAAAACTTATTTACTACAAGCATGATGGCGTATCATGTGGTGGTTTGCATCCCCTAGCATTAGGTATAAAAGATATTATTCGGACTGAAAGTGTCTCCTTATCACCTAATCCGGCAACTAATGAGGTAAATATCCAGGCTAGCGAGGTTATCAGTAACGTCCGTGTTTACGACATGTATGGACGTTGCGTAGTGGAACGACGAAACAATAGCCGTAGTGTTAGTATTGATGTGTCTAATCTAAGTCCTGGAGTGTACACTGTAAGAGTGAATGACAGTATTATAAAACGGTTCGTGAAAGAATAAAAAAACGGGCCGCATTTGCGGCCCGTTGTGTAATGAATGTGGTGTTGACTAGATACTTAGCTTGGTACGCAATTCATTCGGTATGCCGTTCTTGTGCAGCAATATAGCTGTGGTCTTATACCTTACGTAGTTCTTGCTTACGTAGATATACCCTTTGAAGTCGTTCTTGTCGCCCCAGGAGTTCTTTACTTTGTAGTATTTGCGGCCATTCTGGTCTTCAGACATACCTACTATGTGCATGCCGTGGTCGTCAGTAGTTTCGTAGTTGTCAAAAGCAATCTGGCGTTTTTCGGGAGTGATCACGCGCTCGTCTTTAGGTCCATCGAACATGTACTTCTTATCTGTATCATCCATGTCTTCGTAATCTTTCTCAGGTACATAAGCCACGCCGTTCTTCCAGCTGAAGTATTTTTCGCTTACATCTGTAGCCCATGCTACTGTAAAGCCTTTATTCAGTGCATTGTCAATGATGTCTGTAAGGTCATTCATTTTTACATTGTATACTTTATCGAAAGACCAGTTGTCGGGCACCATAAGCATGGTCTTTTTGTACAATGGCTCGGAAATCCATGAAGATATTTCTACGTAATCCTCAGGGTGTATGCCTATGCGCTGCTGTGCGAAGGTCTTTGGTGTATATACTTTGTTGTCCCATTTGAACTTGTCTGGTATAGCGCCGAGGTAAGAATCAAGGACATCATTGTATGCTTTTTCCCAAGATGGGGTCAGTTTGCCGTTAGGGTTGGCTACAATAGCATCAAGCATTGCTTTCAATACCGCCTGCATTTCTGCAAATTTATTTTTAGTAGTACCGTAGTGCAGACCCGTGTATACTTCCTGCGGCATAGCCCCGTATTTAGCGTACATATTGATCACATCGTGACATGAACCACCATCACCCCAGGCTACAGAACCGTGCATGCGCACGTAGTTCTTCGCTTTCTCCATATATACGCAATGCGCACTGAATATCTGTGCTAATTCAATAGGCTCTTTGCCCATTCGCATCATCTCGCTTTCCAGGAAAGAATTGGTAGAATAGCTCCAGCAGGTGCCTGAGCTTGCCTGGTTCTTCACGCATGTACGCTCCAGGTCTATAAGACTGGTAAAGTGATATTTTTTATTATCGTCATCACCTCCGGCTTTTTCGTTGGTGTAGCTTTTATTAGATTCTATCTTTCTAATAAGATCATCCTGTGCACGTACTAGCAATGGGCTTATCGCCAAAGCCAGTATAATTAATTTTTTCATCTATGTTTGGTTGTTTAGATGTTACAAAAATACCCAAATAAATAGCATATGCAACTGTTTTAGCAGGGTGAAAAGGTGGGGTATATAGATATTGGCACAGTTTTTACAAGTTTCATGCAAACACAAACTAATGAAAAGAATAGCCACAAAGATCACAACGCTCTGCCTTGCAACAATTTGCCTGACATCGTGCGTAGCAAAACGCAAATACATAGCCGCCCGTAACAGGGCCACCCAGGCTACGACTGATAATATGGCACTCAACGGTCGTATCACCAGGCTGGAGGATACCATCAGCAAGCTGCAGA